>JAGXLC010000174.1 GCA_018334875.1 Bacteroidales bacterium
TTGGGTATGGACCAGGCATCCTTATCCCGGTTCTTCCAGTATGGCCCGCCGGGATGAATCAAAAAAACCTCACAGTGTCCATTTCTAAAACGATAGGCCAATATGCCCGCACTTTGCTTTTTCATAATACATGTTTTTTTCCGGTATGGCGAAAACAATATACCTGCCGGCGGTTATTGCCGCTGGCAGGTATATTATGTAAAAAAATGGGGTTACTTCAGTTTTATCCGACTTTTCAGCGATTGACCGTTGAGCCGGATTCATCCTACCGATTAACCGTTTCCGGGCATATACTCCATCCTCAGCGAATCGGAATCACCATAATGGCGCATGATGGAATCCAAGTCGTGCCTGAGTTCCTTCTTCACATCGATATACTCCGGATCATCGATCACATTGTGCATCTCGTTGGGATCCTTCTTCAGGTCATAAAGCTCCCATTCATCCACATCGTGGTAAAAATGGATCAGCTTGTAGCGGTCGGTGCGGATCCCATAATGACGTTTCACCGCATGTATCCCCGGGTATTCATAATAATGATAATACAGGGCATCCCTCCAGTCGGTATTCTGGCCTTCCAGAAGGGGAACCATGCTCTTCCCCTGCATATCGGAAGGAACCTCCACGCCAGCAGCATCCAGCATGGTCTCAGCATAATCCAGGTTCTGCACCAGCTGATCATTCTCGGATCCGGGTTCAACATGACCCGGCCAGCGCACGATCAATGGAGTACGGAAAGATTCCTCGTACATAAAGCGTTTGTCGAACCAGCCGTGTTCACCGAGGTAAAATCCCTGATCAGAAGTGTAGATCACCAGGGTATTTTCTGCCAGTCCTGATTCGTCCAGGTATTTCATTAACCGGCCCACATTTTCATCCACGGCTTTGATACATGCCAGGTAATCTTCCATGTATCGCTGGTACTTCCATCTGGTCAGCTCCCTTCCTCTGGGGGCTTTCTCCTTGAACTCCTGATTAATAGGCCCATATACCGCATCCCACTTTTTCTGCTCTTCTTCAGTGAGCCGATTATAATGTTCTTTGTACACCCGGTCATACCAACCATAAAATGCCTCATAACCCATATCGCGGACCATTTCAGGTCGAAGCTTGTTGTCGCTGGTTAGGCTCATATGTTCACTGATGAGCATCTCCGCCTCTTTGGCAGCGTTGCCCCTACCCCCGTAATCATCAAACAGGGTGGCCGGCTCCGGTATATTTTCATCCTTTTTGAATTCCAGGTGCCGCATCGATGGCAGCCACTCCCGGTGAGGTGCCTTATGCTGATACATCAGCATGAAGGGCTTATCCTGGCTTCGTCCTGACTTCAGCCAGTCAATGGCCATGTCAGTGATCACATCGGTGGTATAGCCTTGTTTCTTAACGGTACCTTCCGGTGAGCGGAATATAGGATGATAATAGTATCCCTGGCCGCCCAAACCATCCAGCACGCGCCAATAGTCAAAGCCAGTGGGCTGCGACTTAAGGTGCCATTTCCCCACCACAGCTGTTTCATAACCGTTCTCCTGCAGAATCTTAGGATAGGTCTGTTGGGTGCTGTCGAAGGGTATCGAATTATTGATCACCCCGTTCTCGTGGCTGTGCTTGCCGGTCAGAATGGTGGCGCGGCTGGGCGAAGAAATGGAATTCGTCACATAGGCATGATTGAAGATCATCCCTTCTTCGGCCAGTTCATCCAGGTTCGGTGTACTGATCAGTCGATCATCGTAAGCACTTAGGGCCTGATAAGCATGATCATCTGTCATGATGAAGATGATGTTCGGCGGCTGTTCCTGCTCCTTGTCCTGTTTTTTATCAGGTTTGCAGCTGGAAAGAAGCATGCTGAACAGGAATACATAAAGTAAGCGATTCATGATAAAAGGTTTTAAATAATGATCAAACAAATAAATATATCAGGTCTTTACAGAAAAACGAATTTTTGGATCATCCTTTCTTTTGGGTGGGTATGTGCTTTCAAACCAAAGTTATAGTTATTAGTGGAAAAGAAAAAAACTTTCCGGTCATTTTTCCGGCGATACCCCAACTCTAAGTATACAGAATCCTAAATTAGAATGTATTTAGATAAGGACAGGTACAACAATACTACAACACCACCTTGCAGGCATTGCATAATACCCTGAATTACAACCTGTATGATTCAGTATTAATTTAAGTTATCCATTTGCCCAAAACTAAAGCCCCCGTTTTCTGGAAACAGGACTTCTTTCGTATCCGGGAAAGCCAGCCAGCTGATTTTATTTTTTAAAGGATTATCTTTATTTTGCCCGGCAGTTTGAAATATGAAACACCGATCCATGAATTTCTCAAAGAGGTTCATACCTGTCATTCCCTTACTCCTGATGCTGATGCTCCTGATTATGCATTCATGTCATTGGTTCGACCGGGGCTTCGAAAGTCAGTGGGCCCAAACGCCCCAGCGGGTATGGGTTGGGCCGGAATACTGGGCCAACCGGCTTCAGGACTGGAGGATTCATGAAGGCCGGTTGGAATGTATCAACAACAGCCGGTCCCTGCGCACGGTTCATGTTCTTACCCGTTACCTGAACAGGAAAGACGGGGCGTTCACCATGAGCCTGCAAACCGGCACCCTGAGTGAGTCGGCCCGAAGAACGGATGCCTGGGTCGGTTTTCTATTGGGTGCGGGAAGCCTGGAAGACGATTACCGGATGCGGGCCCTGATCCACCAGGCCCATGGAAGGCAGGGCGGACTCATAGCAGGCATCAACGGCAAAGGGGAGATTACGGTGATCGATAATGAGGACCGCAGAAAACCGCTCTCGCTACAAAGGGACCGGCAGTTTCATCCATCGGGAATCCCGGAATCAGGAATAAACCTCCACCTGCTGGCCATGCCTTCCGGCAAGACATACCGCCTGACGCTGTGGGCCAGGAACCATAAAACCGGAGAGTCCATCGACTCAGCATACATTGGCGGGATCAGGCAGGAACGTCTGCAGGGCAACCTGGCCCTGGCTGCACATATTGAGGACACCAGCCACAAAACATCCTTCTGGTTCAAGAAATGGAAGATGGAAGGGGCCAAGATACACAAAAGCGACGGCCGCCAATTCGGACCAGTGCTGGGTGCCCATTACACCATCAGCCAGGGCACCCTGTGTATGACAGCCCAGATGCCACCCCTGTCAAAGAAAAATCTAAAAAAGGTAAAACTGGAAATTCGGGAAAAGGGGACAGATGAATGGCAGGTAGCCGGTCGTGCCGGGATCCACACACCAGGCTGGATGGCCACTTTTCAGATAGGTGATTGGAACAGCCGGAAGGCATGGGAGTACAGGATGAGCTATCCGCTGCGGGAATCTCCGGAGCCACATTATATGAAAGGAACCGTAATGAAAGAACCAGACAAGGGGAGCCTTGTTATGGCCGGAATGAGCGGGATTAAAAGCATGCAGCATCCTATAGGTGAAACCTGCCATTTCACCGGGGATAGCATCGGGTTCCCTCACCAGCGTATCCTCAGCAACATACTCAAGCATCAGCCCGACATACTCGCTTATACAGGCAATCAGGTACACAAAAACCTTCCCACAAGCGTGAAGTCTGATTCTTCTGATGATCTATACCTGGATTATCTCTATAAATGGTATTTGTTCTGCTGGGCACATGGAGCACTTACCCGTAATATACCCACCATCATGCTCCCGGGCCAAAAGGATCTTTATCGCAGGCCGCTCCACGTGGCTGACAAACAAAGAACCGGTCAACCAGCCCTCGCCTCCCACCATAGGCCTGCCTCCTTCATCAATATGGTTCAGAAAAGCCAGACAGGGCATCTGCCTGTTCCCTACAATCCAGCCCCCAACCGCTGGGGGATACCTGCCTTCTATACCAACCTGCAATACGGAGGTTTGGACCTGGCGATCGTGGAAACGAATAAGTTCAGGGAAAAGGATCCCAACCAAACGCCAAAGCCTCAGAAAGCAACAACAGGAAGGACCGGCGCTCTGGGCCAACGGCAGTTGTATTTTCTCAAGGATTGGACCCATAGTTGGAAAGGAGCGCATATCAAGGCGGTCATCAGCCAATCTTCCATAACAGATCAAAAAATCCTTCCTGCCTCTTCTGGTAAAGGATTCGCCTCTGAGGGCAAAACCCCGGCCATGAACGCACAGGAAGATCAACCCAATCCCGAATGGAAACAGGCTCTGAAAATCATAAGAAAAGCACATGCTTTGATGATCACATCGGGGCAATCAGCGGCTTATGCGATCCATCAGGGCATCCATCAAAAGGGAGATGCCGGCTTTGAATTGGGGATTCCGCCTTTTTCATGCTGCATAAAACAAACGGCCACTGATACCTTACATCCGGCTGACACCACGGTTCATACTCCCGGAACGGGTTATGGGATCATCACCTTCGACATCTCCCATCAGAGAATCGAATTATCGGCATGGGCGGGAAGTACAGATCCAGAAGAAGGTGAGCCTTACGCGGAATGGCCGGTTAGCCTGGGCGTTAAGGACAATTACCTGCAACATCCGGTGGGCTTCCTGCCGGAGATCATCACCAGGGGCCTAAACCACAAACCGGTCTATAAACTTTACCGCGACAACGACACTGAATTAATCTATGCCAAAAGGGCGAAAGACAGCCTCTTCCGCCCTGCAGTGTATGATCAATCAGTCTACACCCTTGTCGTGGGAAGTCCTGAGGAAAACAGGATGGATACCCTTCGAAACCTGGTGCCTGTTGAGTTAAAAAAGCAAATCATTCTGGATTTCAGGCAGAGATGATGCCGGCAGGCTGCCCTCAGAATTTTCCGATTTTGAAAGTCAGCTGATAGGAGAAACCCCGTAACACATCTTCATCCGTATCATATAGATCGATATTGTCCGTGTAGCGATAATAAGCGCCCATGGAGACCCGCAAAAACCTGAACATATTGAACTCCAGTTCGGCTCCGGGCTCCAGCAGGAAAAAGGCATCGGTATCGTTAACATAATCGTCCCTGTAATCATAATCGTAGCGATTGCGGTGTACATATTTCTCGGCATGGACAATACCTCCGGCACCAACGACGATCGGGAAACTCAAATGCACCCACTCCTGTCCCCCCAGGATCGGCTCAATCATGAGCCCTCCGTATCCGCCTTGCAGATTCACATCTTCAGCCAAAAAGGAATCATACTCATATTCATTGAGAAAGGCTGTTCCAGCAACACCCAGCGCCAGCTGGTGGTTGATGATCCAGGCAGCACGCCCACCAATCACCAGGGCATCGCGGTTGTCAATCTGGGAATAGCCCACTGAGATACCGCCGTATCCACCATGTGATTCAATGCTGCCGAAAAGGGTTTTGAAATTCTCTTCCTCATCCTGGGCTGCAGCCCATGTAAACGATATCATCAAGATGAAGACCATCCAGGTCATTTTTTTCATTTTCAAAGTTTTTAATTGAGGTTAAATATTGAATTGGTTTATCTAAAAATTCACATGTAACGAATGACACTGCCCGAACCGGTGAGCTGTGTGCTGATGCTTCATGGCATAAATTTATTTATGCTCCGTATAACAAAACATATGCCAGATAGGTCGCATCCTGGTGCGTTATATTACCCCCGTGGCAGAAAAAATTTCTACGCATCCGATGACTTAAGCAAACAGCAAGTTCAAAGAAAAGCAAAATCCCCCCTCTGAAATCCAGAGAAGGGATTCTGAAACCTAACCCTAACCCAATCATCTAAAAAAAGAAAAATCAATTTTTAAGTGGCCAGGGGCGCACATTGTCCCAGGCTTGATCCTGAATAACCGACCATCCGCTTTTTTCTTTCCATTGCTCATAGGGGTGCAGGATAAAGCAGGGGCATAGGCCCGTGTAAACAGCAAACCACCTTCGGCGCTCTGGTCGAAATTGGGCGTGTTGATCACCGAATTGACGCGGCCCTTTTCATCCCATTCACCGTAGATGCTGGCATAACGGCCCCAGTCATCGGCAAAGAGAAAAACAATGTTGGGCTTCTTCTTGTTGGGTTGAGCCCGGGTATTGGACATGGACAACATCGCGAATACTCCCCATTCCCAGGAAAAATCGTAAAATCTTCATGATTCAGCGGGTTTATCAATAATTAAGTGTAAAAAAGAAACTTTATTAATAATCAAACATATCAGAAATTTGTTTGGGAATCAATACATTATAGTAAACATCGTTGCATAACCAACAAAAAATTATCTATGAGGTCTTTATAAATAATCAAAATTACGTGGTCCTGGCAATTTTCCTTTCACCTCCTTAAGGGAAACCCCGTTCATACAAACTTAAGTCTCTCCTGGCGTTATAGAAACACAACAATTTGATAAATCGTGTCTGCGGATTCCCTGTCTGATGATAAAAATTCATCTTTAGTTATCCAGGGAGAAGGGGCATTTCTAAAGACAATTAATTTTTAGGCAAAATATCCACTCGATAAGCTTCTTTGATGAACATCTTCTCAAGTTCTTCAACCTTTTGCGGATACTTTTCCGAGAGGTCATGGATCTCGGTGCGGTCCGCTTCGATGTTATATAGCTCCCATTGGGGATCCTCCACCAGACCGTTTTTGTTGAGGATATCTTTGCCCACAAGCTTCCATTTTCCTTTCCGTATCCCGGAATTGCCAAAGTGTTCATATACATATGTCCGTTCAGCCAGGGATTGTCCTTCCAAAACAGGCATCAGGCTTCTGCCTTCCAGGGGGATAATGGTATGGCCTTCATACCGCAGCGGGTATTCAGCCTGAGCCACGTCTATACAGGTTGCCGGAATATCGAAGATGAAACCCAGCTGATCTTCAAAGCGGCCTCTTTTTCCTGAAGGGATCTTTTCGGGCCAGTGGACGATCATGGGGGTGGAGACGCCTCCTTCATGGGTATACTGTTTGTATTCGCTCCAGGGGGTATTGCACAGGTTGGCCCATCCCGATCCGAAAGCTGGGCCAGTGCCTGGTCCGCCAAGTTGTTCCAGGGCTTCTCCTTCATGCAGGATGCTGGGCAATCCAGGGGTTCCGCCACCGATGCCTTTACCACGTGTGTCTGTCTGGAGCCGTTCCTCGGGCAGGTCAAAACCGTATGGTCCCCATTCAGCACAAGCCCCGTTATCGCTCACAAAGATGATCAGGGTATTGTCGATCTGGCCGCTTTCTCCAAGATAGCCGGTCAAGCGCCCGATGTTTTGGTCCATGTTGTCGACCATACCTGCATAAACGGCCATACGCCGGGCCAGGTCGGCCTGGCGGTCATCGGGAATATCTTTCCAGGGCGGATTGGTCTTCAGGTCACCTGGCACTCCATGATCTCGGGCCATATCGGGAATGGGGACTGAGCTGCGGGGTGACAATTCCGTATCCTCCTCCACGATGCCCATCTTCTTCATCCTGGCCAGTCTTTCTTTTCTAAGGGCATCCCAACCGGGTTTGTAGGTATCCTTATATTTTTCTATATCCTTTTTCGGCGCCTGCACGGGAAAATGCGGAACCTGATAGGCCACATAGGTAAACCAGGGCTTACCGGGAGTCTGATTCTGCGATTGCTGTATGAATCTCATGGCATAATCGGTTAAGGCTTGGGTGGCAAAAAATTCTCCCTTCTTATAACTATGGTCAGGCCGGTTTTCAGGCAAGCGGATCATCATTTTCGGGTTCCAGCTGTCTACCGCATATCCATGAGTAAAACCGTAAAACTCCTCAAAGCCCTGCTCCGTAGGCACCGGATCGTTCACATGCCATTTGCCCGACATGAAAGTACGATAACCTGCCTGTTTCAACACTTCAGCTACGGTAACCACATTTGAATGCAGTGAGCCCCGGTACCCCCGCGGGGCATCTGGTCGGTTGCCTACAAAACTTCCAATCCCCGACTGATGCGGATAAACACCTGTCAGCAACGATGCCCTGGACGGACAGCTCCGGGCACTGTTATACATCTGTGTGAAGCGAATGCCATCCTCCGCCAGCCCATCGAGATTGGGAGTTTGAATCTCTCCACCATAGCAGCCCAGGTCGGAATACCCCAGGTCATCGGCCATAATTAAAAGAATGTTGGGCCGCTCACTCTTATTCTGAGCCTGGGTTGTATGGATCAAGGGCGATGAGAGCAAAAAACCCATGATCAGGATGCGCAGGCTCCTGCCAATTTTTAATGAAATCATATCGGTAAGTTTTGTGTGAATCATTATTGGTTTCCTTCCAAAATTTGATCATTGCACTTACTCCCACTGATGCGCATCTTCACCAGCTGACACCGTGGGGAAGGAAGATATCCGGATCCTCGCCGCACCCATGGGCACCAGGGTAAGATCTTCCTTTGCCCGGGTTGTTTTGGCCGGGCTTTGCTGTAGTTCTTCCACCAAACCCTTATCATCCAACTGCCACTGGGGGATCTTTCTGCCG
>JAGXLC010000175.1 GCA_018334875.1 Bacteroidales bacterium
GAATAGCTGATGTGCTTAGAGAGAATTTTGGCCTGGAGGTTGAGCGGCACAAACTTCAGGATACGAAGTATATTTATGAATCGGTGGAAGACGGCCTTCGCCGGGGTTGTGAACAAATCGGCATTCCATTGGCCTACCTGGACAGAATGATATACCATTTCAGTCAAAAAGATGCCATATCGTTTATTTTGGAGGATCTTTAGCTGATCTTGGATTCTTTTTAAGAAAAAGTATCAATCCTGATCACCCTTCAATGATTGAATGATTGAATGATTGAATGCGAAGCAGTGCTTAGGGCTAATGAGCAGACCATTTACATTCGGTATTTGTATCTGGGGAATGGTTAAATTGTGAAATGGTTACATTGTTGGAAAGAGGCGAAGCAAAGCGTTTAATGTTTGATGTTTAAGGTTTTGGAATTAAAGATTTGATGATCTGCGGATACAATCGAATGACAAGGAATGACCACCGAATTAACAACTGAATGACCATCAATGACCATCAATGACAAATGATTCCAATACAGGCTGATAAATTTATCCATGATCCATACCCGGGCAGAGAACCAACCAAGGTTACCTGGTAAGCATGATCACACAAGCAACCACAGTCGTAACGATCACCAGTATCCGATAGCCTTTTTCCGGGATCAGTTTGACAACCCGGACACCGATAAAAGCCCCCAGAACGATGGCAGGAAGCACGGAGAGGTCAAATGCAAAGGTCCTCAGGTTGATCGTATTCCAGGAGAACACATGAAACGGAACCTTGGTCACGTTGATGATCAGGAAGAACCACGCCTTGGTTCCGATGAACATATTTTTGGGAAGATACATGGTCAGCAGGTAGATGGACATGATCGGTCCGGCTGAGTTCCCTATCATCGTGGAGAAGCCCCCAATCATTCCGATAATGGCAGAAAACCACCAGTAATCCGGCACGGTGATCTGGTTTTTTCGCTGGTCTTGCCATACCATAAGAATAACCCCCATGATGATGGTTAGGGCTATCAGAGTGTTAAAGATGTCGCCGGAGACCCGGTTTCCCACGAGCACGCCGATCACCACACCTGCCAGGGCCCAGGGTATGGGCTTCAGTACGTATCTCCAGTTGGCATGCCTGTTGTAATAGGAAACTCCAAAGATATCTCCCATGATGAGCATCGGAAGGAGAAGCCCGGTGGAAGGCTTTCCCCCGAAAATCATGGCCATGATGGGCACCACAAGAAAGGCTGCACCGGACAATCCCGTTTTGGTGGCACCGATCAGTATGCCGCATAAAAAGATTAGGCCCCATTCCAGGGGGCTGAGATTAAATGATTGGAGCAGTTCGAAAAAGTTACTGAAGAGTTCTACCATGCCTGACAAAGTTTAAACGGCTGCGAATATATAATAAATTGTTAAATTGTTGAAATGACGCTAAGGTTGAGGCTAAGGCGAAGGCGAAGAGGCAGAGGGGCTATGGTTAAATTGTTACATTGATAAATTGTTACATTGTCATAATGATGTGAAGGCAAAGGCTAAGAGCGCAGAGCAAAAAGCGTAGGATGAATATGTTTAAGGTTTGAAGTTTGATGTTTCAGGTTTTGAAATAAAGGTGAGACGAGGCTAAGGGAGAATGGTTCCCGGATTTATTCA
Source organism: Bacteroidales bacterium (assembly GCA_018334875.1). NCBI lineage: Bacteria > Pseudomonadati > Bacteroidota > Bacteroidia > Bacteroidales > Bacteroidales bacterium. Next base: position 1,638 of record JAGXLC010000175.1, read on the forward strand.
TCAATCATTACTTCTTCTCCTTTTCTCATCTTCTCGTCCTCTCCTTCTCCCGGATTCTCACTTCCTGATTTATTTTTCTTTCTACGAACACAATCAATGACTATAAATGAGCACCTAATGACCACCAATGACAATCGATGCCCATCAATGACATTATGCTTCCCCTGCCAACTCCAGATTTAGACGTTTGCCAAGCTGCCTATTGCCAAATGATTTATTATGCATTTGCAGTATCAATAAATCCTCATGCTCACTGAAGCTATATGTCTTGCCAACTGCCCTTTGCCACTTGCCAACTCTCCCCTTTGAATTCTTGCAGTTCCAATAAACCTCCCTGCTAACTGAAGCTACATCCCTTGCCAACTGCCAACTAATTACCACCAACTCCAGTCAAACACATCTTTTGACCACCAATGACAATAAATGACTACTTAATGACAATTGAATGACTAATGACAAGCAAAGCCAATGAGGTTCTTATTTTTTAAATAATTTGAATTAAGGTGTAACGATTCACATCTCCTGAGCGTCATATGATAAAAAGACCAAGTCATGATAAAAAATTATATTAAGACCGCATTTCGGAATATCAGCAGGCAAAAGGGCTATGTATTCATCAATATTTTCGGCCTGGCCATTGGTATCGCCAGCAGCATGCTCATTGCCATTTACATCTTTAGTGAGCTCAGCTATGATCAGCATCATGAGGAAAAAGACAGGATCTACCGGGTTTATCTGGATGGTAAGATCAATAACCAGGAGCTCAGGGGTGCCTGGACTCCGGCGCCGCTGGCCTTTACCGTTAAGGACAAATTTCCTGAAGTTAGGAATGTCGTACGCCTCAATCCATGGGATGAGACGGTGATTCGTTATCAAGACAGGACATTTGTGGAGGATGCTTTTGTGGAAGCAGACTCCACTTTTTTTAACGTTTTCACTGCTCCACTCATCAAAGGAAATCCTAAAACAGCCCTGACGAAACCCAATACGGTGGTTTTATCCGAAACCGGCGCCCGGAAAATATTTGGCAATGAATCTGCCATAGGCAAAACCATTAAGGTTGGCAGTCATGATACCGAGCATGAAGTTACAGGGATCATGAGGGATATGCCTGAGACCTCCCATATGAAATGCAATATGCTCGGCTCCTTCGTAACAAGCAGCCGTTCCCGGGATACTCACTGGCTGAGCAACAATTTGTCAACCTATTTTCTGCTTACCGAGAATGCTTCTCCCCAACAGGTAGAGGATAAATTTCCCGGTTTGCTCAGAGAGCATGCGGGGCCCATTCTGGAGGAATTTCTCGGCCTTTCGTTTGATGAATTTCTGGAAAAAGGTAACCGTTATGCATATCATCTGCAAGCGCTTACCGGTATTCATCTTGAACCGGAAATTGAGGGCGGCATGAAACCTTCTCATAACAAAAAGTACATTTACATTTTTTCTGTGGTTGCATTGATGTTGATTCTCATAGCAGCCATCAACTATATGAACCTTTCTACGGCCAGGGCTTCCAACAGGGCTAAGGAAGTGGGCCTGCGGAAGGTGTCCGGTTCGACAAAAGGCATGCTGGTGCGGCAATTTCTGGTTGAATCGGTGATCATGAGTTTTATGGCTCTTATCCTTGCCGTTGTTATGGTGCAGGTACTGCTTCCCTATTTTAATAACCTGATCAATACAGAACTTACCTTGAATTATATGGACCAATGGTATTATATACCGGTGCTTTTACTACTGGCCCTTATTATTGGTTTGCTGGCAGGGAGCTATCCTTCATTTTATCTGGCCGCGTTCAAGCCTGCTCCAACACTGAGCGGAGAAGTCAGGGCAGGGACCAGGAACAAAAGGATTCGCAGCATTCTTGTCGTCTCACAATTTGTTATATCGGGTGCACTGATTCTGGGAACCCTCGTAATTTCCAGGCAAACGAATTACATGCTGAATAAAGATATTGGATTTAACAAGGAAAATCTGGTGGTCATTCGACGCATCGGTGTTCTGGAGGATCAGATCAATATCTTTAAGGAAGAAGTGAACAAGATACCCGGAGTGGTTCAGTCAACCCATTCCACCATGGTTCCCGGTTATCCCAATAACAACAATGCTTACCAGATTGAAAGTCAACCCAGGGATGAAACCTATGTGTTTGATACCAACTGGGCAGACGAAGATTTTCTTGACGTTTACGGGATCGAACTGGACCAGGGCCGATTTTTAAGAGAGAATCTGAGTTCTGACGCCAATGTCTGTATTATCAACCAGAAAGCCCTCAGAGATTACCCCATTGATGATCCTTTCAGTGAAAGAATTGCCCGGCCGACCGGAGAAGAAGGAGAGATGGCCATGGAGAGTAACCAGATTGTGGGTATTGTAAAGGACTTTCACATACGTTCGCTGCATCAGGAGATTGGTCCTTATATCATTCTGCCCAAATCAGAAGATACCCACTGGGGGTACTTTACCGTAAAATTGTCACCAGATAATATGTCTGCCACAGTCGGGAGTATAGAACAAAGATGGAAGGAGTTCGCCGACAATGATCCCATGCTTTACTTTTTTATGGATCAGGAATATGCCAGTCTATATGAGGAAGAGCAAAGAAGTTCCAGGCTTGCCGTTGGTTTTGCCATTCTGAGCATACTGATCGCCTCGCTGGGTTTGTTTGGCCTTACCTCCTTCACGGCAGAGCAGCGGACTAAGGAGATCGGCATCCGCAAGGCTATGGGTTCTTCGGTTACCGGTATCGTTCAGCTTATTGGCAAAGAAACACTCCGGCTTATACTGATTGCCCTTATAATCTCCTGGCCACTGGCCTGGTATTTTCTCACAAACTGGCTGACCAATTATCCATACAGAATATCGCTCCAGCCAGCAGATTTTATATTTACCCTGCTGATCATTGTGATGGTGGCCTTCATTACTATCAGTTACCAGACCATAAGGGCGGCCAGAAAGAATCCGGCTCTTTCGCTGAGGTATGAATGAATAATGATTGAATGATTGGGTGAGGCTTAGGCTAAGGCTAAGGCTAAGACCAGAGAATTCAAAGCCGGCATTTGTATATCGGGATTGTTAAATTGTTATATTGTTACATTGTTGAAATGAGGTGCGGCTAAGGCTAAGAAGAGAAGGGTAGAAGGTGAGAATGAGAGAACATGAGGATAGAGACATGCCATGGCATGTCTTTTCTATTGGTGAATCATTTCCTTTATATATTCTATTGTTTCCTGTAGCTATAAAATTAGTAACTGTATATTATTAATTGCTTCCCTTTTAATGATTATCACTGCCTGTAAGTATGAATTGCTTTCCTTTGGCGATAATTAATGTCTTTGCCACTGAATAATCTGTTTTTGCCAGAATAAATACTTATTTTGCCAATATATTTAGGAGTTTTGCCAATTTAAAATTTATTTTTACCAAAAATTGAATTGTCTTTGCCATTTAAAAATAATCTTTTGCCAGTTTAAACCTTGCTTTTACCATCAAAAATTTTTATTTTACCATTTACACAATCCATTTTGCCAGTATAAAATTTATTTTTGCCACTAAAAAACTTAAATTTGCCACTTAAATATATGTTTTAACCATTCTCAAGTATCTTTTAATAAGGGTACATATCTTTTATGGCAGGAAAGAGCGTGTCCTTGTATTGTAATTGATCAGGTTTGTAGAAAGGAAAACTACAATTTGGTTAAATTCTCCGGGAATTGTAAATGGTGCCGTTTATATATCAGTTTTGAGTATCTTTAGGAGCTTTGTCAATATCATCGAATCCGTCGTCATCGTCTTTTTTATTCTTCGGATTTCTGTATTTTCTGTGAAGTTTTCTTATGTGTGGGCTGGTATATCTTTTCCGTCGCTCCTTATTATTCCAAAACACAAATTTACCACATTCCCTGATTTCATCCACCGCTTCTTTCAGATGGGTATAAGCCTTGTTTCGCATTTTCTGATATTCATAATTGATTTGATCTTCTCCTTTGTATCTTGCCAAAAGCTTACCCATTTCGGTGGACATCCTACTGGCTTGTTCAAGGAGGGTATGATCGAATCCTATTTTTGTTAAGGGTTCAGGATTTGCCTTTCCTACAATTGCCAGTGTGTTCAGATCCTGGATCATGTCGGGATGACCGTTCTTTTTGTTAATCATGGTTACAGTACTCAAAAGATCCGGGTGATTCCTGTATGCAAACTTGAAGGCACGAATCAGATAATCACGTAATTGATATGCTTTGGGAGATTTTGCCTTCCATTCCAGCCCGGCTTCTTTATGCACATGGTAAGCATTCCTCTAATAAAAGAGTTTCGCAATACCTGAGAGGGAGGAAGTAGTGAGTTTTGAGTGTGATGGAGCGATAGCACGAAAGAACGATGGAACGAGAAGAGGAGAATACGGGAAGTGAGTAGAGACAGGCGTGTCTCTTCGGTTGTAAAGAAATGTTTCAATGTGGCAAGAGTTTGTGAATTAATAGGCAGCGATGTAGCTACAGGCATTGCAGTAGAGACGCAAGGCTTGCGTCTCGGGGTTGGGAAACAACAGCCCGACAGCACGATGGCACTAAAGAACGATGGAGCGGCGGAACGACGGCACGATGATACGACGGAACGAAAAAACGAGGAAAAGGGAAGACGAGGAGAGGAGAATACGTGAAAACGGGAGGAAGTAGTGAGGTCAAATTAGTAAACAGTAAGCAGTAGGCAGTCAACAGTTAGGCAGCGATATAGTTACAGCAAAGCAGTAGAGACGCAATGTTTGCGTCTCGGAGATTGGAAAATGATAGCGACGGTACGAAAGAACAACAGAGTGTTAGAAGAATAAAAAAAGTGACAGTGCTACGAAACCAAATAAGGCATAAACTTTAGCTACCGCCGACCCGAGACCCGGGACTCGGGACACAAATCCTGGGAGCCGAGACAGCTCCTCTGCTCTCTGCTCTCTGCTCACACCGTTGTGCATCCTTCTGAAGCCGTGGATACCGTATCGAGATATTTTTTCAGGATTCCGGTGGTCACTTTGGGTGCAGGCTGCTTCCAGTATTTTCTCCGTTCTGCCAGTTCCTCGTCGCTGAGGTCCACTTCAATCCGGTTGCGCGTGGCATCGATGGTGATGGTGTCGCCGCTCCGGATTAATGCAATGTTGCCACCTTCAAAGGCCTCGGGGGTAACATGACCAATCACAAAGCCATGAGAACCCCCTGAAAATCTGCCGTCGGTGATCAGGGCCACATCCTTGCCCAGGCCGGCTCCCATAACGGCACCCGTGGGTTTTAGCATTTCCGGCATGCCGGGAGCGCCTTTGGGTCCGGAGTTTCGGATCACAATTACATCGCCTTTTTGTACACTCGATTGAATTCCTTCGATGGCTTCATACTCATCTTCAAAGACCCTGGCAGGCCCGGTAAAAGATTCTCCCTCTTTGCCTGTAATCTTGGCTACGGCTCCTTTCTCGGCAAGATTGCCATACAGAATCTGGATATGGCCTTTCTTTTTGATGGGATCGGAGAGGGGTTGGATGATCTTTTGTCCTTTTTCCAGGTATTCCGCCTTTTCCAGGTTTTCTCCAAGTGTTTTGCCAGTTACCGTCAGCAGGTTTCCCTCGAGGAAGCCTGCATCCAGAAGCCGCTTCATTACGGCTGGTATACCTCCTGCATTGTGAAGATCTTCGAACAGATATTCTCCGCTTGGCTTCAGATTGGCAATATAGGGGGTGTTGTTGCTGATGCGCTGAAAGTCATCTAAGCTGAGATCTACTTCCACGGCCTTTGCCATGGCCAGCAGGTGCAGTACGGCATTGGTGGATCCGCCGAGTGCCATGATCAGGGTGATGGCATTTTCAAAAGCCTTTTTGGTCATGATGTCTCTCGGCCTGATGTCTTCTTCCAGCAGCAGATGTATTGCTTCACCGATCTCATGGGTTTCATACTGTTTATCTTTACTCACGGCGGGGTTGGAAGAAGAATAGGGAAGGCTCATCCCCATGCATTCAATGGCCGAGGACATGGTGTTGGCGGTGAACATACCTCCACAGGCACCGGCTCCCGGGATGGCATTTTTAATAATTCCCTTATAGTCTTCTTCAGAAATGTTACCTCTGATCTTTTGACCATATGCTTCAAAAGCAGAGACGATATTAAGATCTTTACCCTTCCAGTGGCCTTTTTTCACGGAACCGCCATATAGAAGAATTGAAGGTCGGTTGAGTCTTCCGAGCGCGATCATGGCACCGGGCATGTTCTTATCACATCCAACAACGGGGATCACGGCATCATAAAACTGCGCGCTTACCACGGTTTCGATGGAGTCGGCAATGAGCTCCCGCGATGGGAGCGAATATTTCATACCTTCCGTGCCATTGGTGATGCCGTCGCTAACACCGATGGTGTGAAAGATCAAACCGTAGAGGTCTTTTTGATGATCAATGCCCTCTTTTATTTGTTCCGACAGGTTATTGAGGTGCATGTTGCAGGGGTTGCCCTGAAATCCTGTGCTGGCAATACCTACCTGTGCTTTTTGAAAATCCTTGTCTTTCATGCCAATGGCATGGAGCATGGCCTGTGCGGCAGGCAGACTCTCATCCTGGGTGATCTTTGAGCTGTATGGGTTGATTTTTTTCTTCATATCAGGAGTTCTAACATTAGGAAAAGAAAATTGTTCAGGATTTTTTGAGTGGAATTATCCTAAGTGATGACAATGGCCACGAATCCCGCTTTCAGACGGGACAAGTGCACAAATAAATGATTGAATAAAGCTAAGAGCAAAGGGC
>JAGXLC010000176.1 GCA_018334875.1 Bacteroidales bacterium
CAGGATGCTTCAGGCAAACCGCATTATTATACCTACACCCTGAAAGGAGACGGGGTGGAAACCTGGAACCCGAAATTCACTTATTATGGATTTCGTTATGTACAAGTAGAAGGAGCAACACCGGATACTGTTTCCGGTAACGATCAACCCAAAATTTTAGATATGGATTTCCTCCATACACGAAATTCTGCTCCCCAAGATGGCCATTTTGAAACTTCTTATCAACTTTTTAACGATATCTATTCGCTGATTAACTGGGCCATCAGGAGCAATCTGCAAAGCGTGGTAACAGACTGTCCCCATCGTGAGAAATTAGGTTGGATGGAGCAAACACATCTAATGGGTGGATCCATACATTACAATTATAATCTCCATCATCTTTACAAAAAGCTGGTTTATGACATGATGGATGCACAAACATCCGAAGGACTCGTTCCGGATATTGCACCTGAATATGTTGAATTTATTGATGGATTCCGGGATTCACCGGAGTGGGGGAGTGCTTCCGTTATACTCCCTTGGTTTCTCTACAAGTGGTACGGCGATAAGGAAACGATGAAAAAGGCCTGGCCTATGATGAGCCGTTATGTAAATTACTTGAAGAGCAAAGCCGACGGCCACATTCTTTCCCATGGACTGGGCGATTGGTATGACCTGGGGCCTGACTCTCCGGGTCCTGCTCAGCTAACTCCCAAAGCTCTCACAGCTACAGCAATCTATTACCATGATGTGAATTTGCTGAGTCGGATGGCCGAAATTATTGATAAACCCGAAGAACAAGCCAGGTATTCGCAATGGGCGGAACAGATCCGAAAGGCATTTCAGGATCACTTTTTTGATGAGGAAAAGGATGTGTATTCTACAGGTAGCCAAACGGCCATGGCTATGCCTTTGGTCACCGGATTGGTGGACGAGGACGATCGGCAGCATGTATTTTCAAATCTGACTGATTCCATCCATGCCAATAACAAAGCATTGACAGCCGGCGATGTGGGTTTTCATTTCCTGGTGAAGGCACTGCAGAATGGCGGAGCCGATCATCTGCTTTATGAAATGAATGCACGGGATGATGTGCCCGGCTATGGCTATCAGCTTAAAAAAGGAGCGACTGCTCTGACAGAATCCTGGGCTGCACTGGAAGAAGTATCCAATAATCACCTGATGCTGGGACATATCATGGAATGGTTCTATGGAGGATTATCAGGGATACAACAAACCAACGAATCTTTTGCCTACAACCACGTTCTGATTGATCCGGCCATGGTAGGTAACATTGAAAGTACAAATGCCTGGTATGATTCGCCCAATGGAAGAATTGCCTCGGAATGGTCCGGAGCCGGTGGGCAGATAACCATGAAAGTTACCATACCGGTCAATACAACTGCAACTGTTATCATTCCGTCAGGTCAAAAGGATCGGATTACTGAGTCAGGTACCCGGATTACGGGTCATCCGGATATCATTGATGTAGGTGGTAATAAAAATGAAACTCGTTTGAAAATAGGTTCCGGAGAATATATATTTGATTTTTTTCAGTAACCGGTGCTGATTTTTATTCCCCCGATCCCAACGGGGCTGTGAAATTAACTTTATTAAGCAGGCTTCAATTTTGTATCAAAGCACAATGTCTTAATGAATATAACAAAAAAATAATGTAGTATGAATTCACGTGAAAGAGTGCAAAAGGCCATTAACCATCAAATTCCTGATAGAGTGCCAATAGATCTTGGTGGATTTCAAACCGGAATTCATAAAAAAGCCTATAAGGATCTTATTGATTATCTGGGATATGATGAGGAAATTAATATTATGGATCCGGTGCAGCAGCTTGCCCAGCCTTCTGAGGATGTATTAAAACGATTCAATGTTGATTTGCGGTATATCAATGCTCATGGTCCTGAAGGTTTTGACGGTTCCATTCAACAAAATTGGAGAAACGGAAAACTCTGGCATGACCTGGAAGATGAATTCGGGGTTGTATGGTCTATGCCGGATGATCAGAACCTTTATATGGATCTTTCTCATCATCCTCTTGCTAATGCTACTATAGAAGATGTCAAGCATTATCCCTTTCCCAAAGGTGATGATCCTACCAGATTTACCGGTGTCAGAGAGGAAGTACTCAAACTTCGGAATGAAACAAATTATGCAATTTCTACCGGAATCATCGGAGTGATATATGAAACATGCTGGTATCTGCGTGGTTTGGAACAATGGTTTATGGATATGCTGACCAATGAAGCGTTTTGCAGTACTCTGCTTGATCATGTTTTGGAATTTTGGAAAGGATTCGTTACGGAATTCATGAAAGCTGTTGGTGATAGCATTGATGTTGTGATGATCGGTGACGATATTGCAGGACAATACGGCGCCTTATTTTCTCCTGATTTTTACCGTCGCATAGTTAAGCCCCGGCAAAAAGAGCTTGTTCAGCATATTAAATCCTTAACCCCAGCAAAAGTCTGGTATCACACATGCGGCTCATGTATAGAATACATCCCGGATCTTATTGAAATTGGGATCGATATTCTGAACCCGGTACAGACAAGTGCAAATAATATGGATCCAAAAGCTTTGAAAGAAAAATACGGAGATCAGATCGTGTTCTGGGGTGGGGGAATAGATTCCCAGCACATATTGCCGTTTGCAGATCCCGATCAGGTGAGGGATGAAGTCAGAAAAAACCTTGATATTTTTAAACCCGGCGGAGGATATGTTTTTAATAATATACACAATATTCAGGCGGGTATTTCTCCGGAAAATATTGTTGCTCTTTATGATGCTGCTTATGAGTATGGATTTTATTAACTAATGTCAGTTGCAAACCATCAATTTAAAATTTGGAGGTAAACAAAATGAAGACCCCAGGCATCCATAAGTATTTCGTAACCCTCATATTGTTTTTAGCATTTGCTATGAGTGCTGCCGCGGCTTCACCGGATGAACCTGTCGAAGTTCCTGAGGAGATTGCTCCGGTCAATGCACCATTTGATATGCCGGATTTAACAAGGCCGGATTTCCCTGATAATACATTCAATATTAAGGACTATGGCGCTGAAACAGGAACCGATAGCAAAGACAAAAACACAGAAGCCATCCATAGAGCTATTGAAGCCGCTCACAAATCAGGCGGCGGTAAAGTGATTATTCCGGAAGGCGAATGGTGGACCGGCCCCATCCATCTGATGAGTAATATCAACCTGCACATTGCTGAAGATGCCGTGGTGCATTTTAGCGAAGATAAAGAAGATTATCTGCCGGTGGTACTTCAACGTCCCGAGGGAGTTGAAGCCTACAATTATTCACCGTTGATCTATGCCAGAGATGTTGAAAATATCGCGCTTACCGGTAAGGGCACCTTGAATGGCCATGGACGCCATTGGTGGGAATGGGCTGAAAAGCATTCATATACACCACGAACTGAGGCGACCAAAGTCCCCCTTTCCAGACGCAGGTATGGTAAAGGAGCCGGAGAGGAAGGCATGCGGCCGAATTTTGTTGTCTTCTGGAAGTCAAAAAATATCCTGATTGAAGGAATTACGCTTAAGGATTCTCCGATGTGGAATATAAATCCGGTTTATTGTGAGAACATCATTGTGCGCGACATTACAGTTTTAAGTAAGGAGGCGCCTAACGGGGATGGTATCAATCCAAGCTCATGCAAAAATATGTTGATAGAATACAACCATTTCGAGACAGGGGATGATGCAGTGGTGCTGAAATCCGGTTTAAATGAAGATGGGTTGAGAATTGATATTCCCACCAAAAATGTTGTTGTACGCAATTATAAGGCTGTTGATGTTCAAACCGGAAGTGGCGGAATTGTTTTCGGCAGTGAAACCTCCGGGGGCATAGAAAATGTATATGTCCATGATGCCTATTTTGAAGGTTGCGACCGGGGGATACGGTTTAAATCAGAGAGAGGCAGAGGCAATTCGATAGAAAACATCTACATTCGGGATATTCAGATGAAAGATCTTGATAATTCAGCCATTAATTTCAATGCCTACTATCATGAAGATGCAAGAGGTGTAGCCCCTTTATTCAAAAACATAAACATTCATGACATCAAAATTGACGGTGTCCCCACTGCTATTATAATGAATGGCTTACCAGAGAAATGGCTTGAGGATTTTGCTTTTAGAAATATTGAAGTTAAAAATGCCGTTGAAGGAGCCCGTATATACAGAGTGAAAAATCTGACCCTGGAAAATTTGGAGATTAGCTCTGAAGAACGGGCGATGGAAGTCACCGATGTCTTTGAATTGAACATTCAGAACCTGAAACTTGATAACCAGGTTAATCAAACGCCCTTCTTGCTGGAAGGTAAATATACAGGCGCCGTTAATATCGAAGGCTATTCTACGAAAAATATTGAGTTGGGTGAGAATTTACCGGAAGATGTGATGAAATGAAACATATCCTTTTTGGTGCTCATTGATGCTTATGCCTTCTGCCTCCGGTAAATGCAATCTGTATGGCCGCAGTAACTTTCCCGTGTGCGTGATACATTTTTACCAATACTCGGGATCCTGCTTATTGATTTGATGGGATCCATCGTAAGGTTTCTGTTAGGCTTTCTATAGGGGTCTGTATTTAGAGGGTATTTGGACCCATGTATGTTATTTTATTTTTCACTTTTAAAGGTTATAAGATAAAGAAAGACATTCGAGCATAAGGGAAGACCCTGGGAATGAAAAAAACATGCAGGGCATATCCGATTGCTCTCCTGTCATACAGGAACTTCTTGAGGAAAAGAAATTAAGTTTTAGCATAAAGAAACTCCTGAACCGGCTTTTTGATTCATTATCCAGAACACAGAAGAGGATGATACAGTTCAGGTTTTATAAGCAGATGGAGTATGCAGAAACATGTGAGATACTGGATTTAAGCTACCAGTCTGCAAGAACTTTGACCTGCAGGGCTATTAGCAGGATGTGGGAAGCTTATCAGAAAAAGCATTTTGTCGCTGAGATAAATAAAAATAGTGAATAGTATGTATTGTAATTTTATAAAGTTGATACTGACAGGTATTATGTCAGCCGTTTTGGCAGGTTGCAGTACAAATGGCGGTGAGAATGATGGAGATGGGTTTTCCACGACCATCGATTCTACATTTGTGAATCCTGTATGGGACGGAGCTGATCCCTGGATGGTAAAAAAGGATAGTTTTTATTACTATTGCTTTACGGAAAACAATGCCATCAAGGTGTCAAAATCCCGGATCATGACCGAAAGAAACAACATAAAAACCGTATGGGAAGCTCCCGAAACAGGATGGAACAAGAATCATATCTGGGCCCCCGAATTGCATTATGTTGACGGGAGATGGTATATTTACTATGCTGCTGGCCGGGAAGGACCCCCATTCATTCATCAGCGGTCAGGAGTGTTGAAATCAGCCGGCGAAGACGCCCTGGGGGAATATGAGGAAACCGGAATGCTTTATACCAGTGATCATCCTGAAAATAAAACCTCCATTTGGGCTATTGATGTTACCGTATTGCAGCATCACGGAGAGCTATATGCCATATGGTCCGGATGGAAAGATAATGCTGAAACCGATCAAACCCCACAGCATCTTTATATCGCTCCCATGAAAGACCCTCATACCCTGGCCGGTCCTCGGGTTAAGATATCTTCCCCGGAGAAGGATTGGGAAACCGGGGGTCCGCTTGATCTGAATGAAGGGCCCCAGGTGCTGAAGACCGATACCGGCGTGTTTATCATCTACTCATGCCGTGAATCCTGGCTGAAGGAGTACCGCCTTGGCCAACTCAGGCTGAAATCATACGATGCCGACCCGTTGAAACCTGAAAACTGGATAAAAAGCGGACCGGTTTTTCAGGGGACCGAAAAGGTCTACGGTACGGGGCATGCCAGCTTCGTGAAATCGCCCGACGGAACAGAGGACTGGATCATATACCATTCAAAGAAATCCACTGAGCCAGGCTGGAACAGGGATATACGGATGCAACAGTTCCACTGGAACAACGATGGATCTCCCGATTTTGGAGAACCTATACCGGTTGGTGTTCCGCTTAAAAGGCCGTCGGGTGAAGTGGACATTGAAAAGAAATTGCTCCAATGAACGAATGCTCTTATATGAAAATATATAATCCATGAAAAATCCATTTATTGCTTCGACAGCTTTATTGCTTGGCCTGTTTTTTTCATTATCAGCCATCGCTCAGGAAGACCTTACCCGCCGGGAATACCTGCAACAATTACTGGAAGTGCTCCCTGAAGACCGCACTGCCACTCCGGGTGACCAGCTTCCTGGAACGTCGCCACCACATGTATCACCGCAGGATTGCACATGGGGCGACTGGCTGGAGCGAACCGGGGAACTGCCTCCTGAGTTTGATGAAATGCCTTCCCTGCCGTTTCTCCCCGATCCGTTGATTCTGGATGAGGGTGGAAAAAATATCCCTGTCGAGACCATAGAGCAATGGCATAGAAAACGGGAGCAGATGAAAAAACAGACCCAGCAATGGATAACGGGTACAGTTCCACCTCCGCCCGATAATCTCCAGATTAAAGTGCTTGAAGAGAAAATGAAGGGAAAACTTAGAGAAAGAGAGGTCTTGTTGAGCTTTGGTCCTGATCATAAAGCAAAACTGCACATGACTCTTTTGATTCCTCCGGGCGAGGGTCCTTTTCCGGTATTCATCTGCCCCTGGAAGAAGGACAGATACGACTGGGTGCAGGCTGCAGTGCGCCGGGGATACATCGGCTGCCGTTTTACCGCAACGGATCCCAAATATGGCTACCCCGACGACAGCGAGGCCTATGAATACATCTGGTGGCCTGAATATGATTTCAGCACCATCATGCGTTGGGGATGGGCTGCCTCAAGAGCTATAGATTATCTTTATACATTGGATGAGGTCAATAAGGAACAGATTGCCCTGACAGGCCTTTCCCGGAACGGGAAAATGGCCCTGTGGGCTGCATCCTATGATGAACGCATTAAAGCTGTTGTGCCCATCAGCGGCGGGACAGGCGGAGAAAATCCTTTCAGGTACACTACAGATAAATACAACAACGAAACCATGCAGCTATTGACCTGGTACCGTCCCCACTGGCTGCATCCACGGCTGCGATTTTTTGTAGGACGGGAGAGCAAACTGCCGGTGGATCAGAATTCGCTGATGGCCCTGGTGGCGCCCCGCGGACTCATGCTTACTTCATCAATTACCGAATCGGCGGGTAATCCATGGGGTATTGAGCAGGCGTATCGATCGGCCAAAAAGGCGTATAAATTTTTAGGAGCCGAAGATAAGATCGCCATCGACCTGCGACATGGACTGCATGCCCCTTCTGCCAGAGATATGGAGCGTTATCTGGATTTCTTTGATCACGTTTTTGAACGGGGTGACATCAAACCGGACAACAAGCTATTCTATAATTACACCTTTTCAAAATGGCTCGGTCTTAGCGAAGAGATGTTGGATCCCTTGTCTTATCATGTAAAGGGAATAGATGACCTTTTGGAGGATTCACGAGGGAAGGCCATTCAGGATACTACAGAATGGAAGGACAAATTGCCGGATATCAAACAGCGTATTAGCTGGGGACTGGGAGAGGAGCCATCATCTGTGGCCCCGGGAAAGCAACCCGACTATATGAGGGAGGTGGTTGGATTGCCCCGGGTTGGTAAGGGTATTGGAAGCAGACCTTTGATGTTTGGTCGGCTATACTATCCATCAGATGAGTCCGGTGATCCAAAAGGTGATGATTTGCCTGTTGTGATCTATCTGCACGAATATTCCTATTCCAAGGGATTTGCTAAGGCAGGAGACATCATCACGCGATTTGCAGATGCAGGATATGCAGTATATGCGTTTGACCAGATAGGCTTTGGCACAAGAATTGAGGAAGGCAGGCTCTTTTATGAGCGGTTCCCCCATTGGTCGAAGATGGGACGGATGGTGGCCGATACCCGCTGGGCTGTCGATGCCCTTTTGGAAATCGATTTCATCGATTCGGAACAAATTTATGCGGCAGGTTATTCACTGGGTGCCACAGTGGGTTTATACAGTGCAGCACTGGATGAACGCATTGCCGGCATGATTTCCGTATGCGGCTTTACACCCATGCGCCTCAATAAACCGGAAAAGACAGCGGAAGGAATCTATGTATATTCCCATCTCCATGGTTTACTACCCCGGCTTGGCTTCTTCGCAAAAAATGAAAGCCATATTCCCTATGATTTTCATGAAATTCTGGCTGCCATTGCCCCGCGTCCCCTTCTGATTGTGGCGCCAACCTGGGATCAGTATGCTTCATTCCCGGATGTGAAGGACTGTGTGGAGGAGGTAAGAAAGGTATATGATCTGTATCATCAGAAGGATAATTTCAGA
>JAGXLC010000177.1 GCA_018334875.1 Bacteroidales bacterium
TGAGAGGCAGTCAGCATATCGACATCACTATAGGGATATAATCTTTTAACCGGCATGGTGTAGATGTTTAAAGAATGGTCATTTGGTCATGCAAAATACACAGAATATTTTAAAGATGCAAGATTTATACAATGATTGAATGAGGCTGAGGCTAAGGCTAAGGCTGAGGCTGAGGATAAGATAGAAAGGGCTAGGGGTGAATTACTACGTTCTCTCATATAATCATTTTTAGCATTTAACCCTAGCCCCTCTCTTAGTCTCAGCCTCAGCCTCAGCCTTAGCCTCCTTTTAAAAATCAGTTGGCAAAATTTGTCAGAATCTTCTGATGGTCATGACTCGAGGCAACAATTTGACAATGTAACCATTTAGCAATTCAATCTTAGCCCCTCTCTATCTTAGCCTTAGCCTTAGCCTTAGCCTCATTTCAATATTCATCGAAACCATCCGTTTCAAATATTGGTTCGATTTTTGATTATATTAAATTGGTGTTTACTTAAAAACCATTGTTATGAAACCATTCAGTATTCTTGCCATATTGTTTGCCCTCATGGCGGGCATGTTATCTTCCGTTTCAGCTCAGCAGGAGATAAATGAAGCGGCTCAGGGCAACAACCGCTTCGCCTTCGATCTTTTTGAGGAAGTACAAAAAGAAGGGGAAAATGTTTTTTTCTCGCCTTACAGCATTTCCTCGGCTCTGGCCATGACCTATACCGGTGCCAAAGGCGATACCCAAAAGGAAATGCAGCAGGTGTTCGGCTTCTCCGAAGATAAAAAAGCTCAGGCAAAGCATTATCATCTGCTGAATAAACACCTCGACACGCTGAATGAGGAGCGGGTTCAACTGAATGTGGCCAATTCCCTCTGGTGTCAGCAGAACTTTGAATTTTTGGATGAATTTCTGAACATTAACAAAAATTATTATCAGGCCGGCCTTGAGCGGGTGGATTTTCGGAACAACCATCCTGAAGCCCGCAGGAAGATCAATGAATGGGTGGAGCGGGAAACCAACCATAAGATCAGTGATCTTATAACAGAAGACATGTTGAATCCTTCGGTGAGGATGGTACTTGCCAATGCCATATATTTTAAAGGTATGTGGGAGTACCCTTTTGATAAAAGCAAGAACAGACCCGAGGTATTTTATGTGAGTGAGAAAAGGAAAACGCACGTTCCTTTTATGCGTCGTTCTGTTTCTGTAGAATACTATGAAGATGAACTGGCGCAGGTTATCGAGTTGCCCTATTCCGGTAAGGATTTATCCATGATGATCCTTCTGCCCCAGGAAGTTTTTGGGATCGGTCAACTGGAGTCGAAGCTGGATGCAGAGCTTTATGAGGAATATCAGGAATCCATGTTTACAAAAAAGGTGGAGCTGTGGCTGCCCAAATTCAAAGCAGAGACACAGTACAATCTGAACGACCCTTTGATCAACCTCGGAATGAAAAGTGCCTTCTCCAAAGGTGCGGATTTTTCGGGCATGACCGGCAGAAAAGAGCTTTTTATAAGCGATGTGGCCCACAAGGCTTTTATTGAGGTAAACGAAGAAGGAACAGAAGCAGCCGCTGCCACAGGTGCGGTAATGAGCAAATCTTCACTGGTGAAAAAGGTGGAATTCAAAGCCGACCATCCTTTCATCTATCTGATAAAAGATAACCGCACAAACGCCATCCTGTTTATGGGAAGGCTGAATGAACCGGTGCCTAGTGGAAGATTGTAATTTGACGCTTGTAATTTGTGATTTATACTTTTACCTTCCTACCTACTTCAGAATATCTTAAAAATCTTCTTCTCTCAGAATTTCTATAAACAAATTTTTCGGTGAATTTTTGTTTGTGTATTTTTTCGTATTGAATTTTTTTTAATATTGACTTCTGATAAAAATATTAATGTTTGATGAATAAAGCGCTTAAGGATTATATAGTATTTTGTCATTCAATATGATAATTTTGAGGCATTTTACTGATCATCCGGAATTGCGCCATTTAAAAATCTTTTAATATGAGAATTGTATTTATCGGAGCAGGTAACGTGGCTACCAATCTGGCTATGGCGTTGAGAAAGTCAGGTCATGAGATCATTCAGGTGTACAGCCGGACTAGCGAGTCTGCTGAAGAACTTGCACACCAGGCAGTAGCCGAACCCATTACGGAACTGAACCGCGTGGTTGCAGATGCGGACATTTATTTTATTGCTGTGAAAGACGATGCTATGGAGGAAGTATTGAGCCAGTTTCCTCACAATGATGTTTTTATGGTGCATACTGCAGGAAGTGTTTCCATGGATGTGCTCAGTGATTGTACCAATGATTACGGTGTGTTTTATCCCCTTCAGACTTTCACCAAAGACTGGCTATCCGATTTTTCGGATATACCCCTCTGTATTGAAGCCAATACAGATAAAAATTTGAATATTCTGGGAGAACTTGCAGATACATTGTCAAACAACGTATATAATATAGACTCCATGCAGCGTCTGTATCTTCATGTTGCTGCGGTTTTTGCCTGTAACTTCATCAATTTTATGTTTGCTTCTGCTGAAAACATTCTTAAACATCATGATATACCTTTCAATGTGCTGAAACCACTGATCAGAGAAACGGTGGACAAAGCGCTCATTCATTCTCCTTTAAAATCCCAGAGCGGCCCGGCCTTCCGGGGTGATAATCAGACCATCGAAAAGCACCTGGAATTGCTTTCCCATTCAGAGAAATTGCAAAATTTGTATAGATTTGTCAGCGATTCAATCATGGATTTTTATCAGTCAAAAGGGGAAGAGAATGGGCAATTTTAAGGAAGAGCTGAACAAAATCAGTACTTTTATATTTGATGTAGATGGGGTTTTTACAGACGGAAAGATTTATATGCTGGAGCATAATAAATTTGTCAGAGGTTTTAATATAAAAGATGGTTTCGCTGTTAGATATGCTGTTCAGCAGGGCTATACCATAGCCATCATTTCAGGCGGAGATTCCGAGATGGTCAGAAAGCGATTCAGTGACCTGGGCATAAAGGATATATATTTAAACATTACAGATAAAATGGAAGCCCTGGAAGACTTTTATTTTAAGTACAACATTGATCCGGATTCTATAATGTTTATGGGCGACGACCTTCCGGATTACGATCTGATGAGAAAATGTGGTGTACCTACCTGTCCTTCCGATGCTGCTGAAGAGATTAAATCGGTTGCCAGCTATATTTCCAGCTTTAAAGGCGGGGATGGATGCGTGCGCGATGTCATTGAGCAGGTGCTCAGGTCGCAGGGAAAATGGATGTAAATAGGGATTTGAGATTTGATATTTGGTGCTTTTTTACATGAATGTTATGTATACTTATCTGAAACTCATCCGGTATCCCAACCTTATTATTGTCGTATTAACTCAGTACCTGATGCGATGGGGTATCATTGAACCCATGCTTGAGGTGAATCGGTTCGATCTTCAACTGGATTCCTTTCATTTCTTCCTTCTTGTTCTGTCCACGGTTTGCATTACTGCCGCAGGATATGTGATCAACGACTATTTCGATACCCACACCGATCTGCTCAACCGGCCCCGTGAAGTGCTTGTAGGCACCAAAATTCACCGCAGGTTTGCGATGATCTTTCATTTGGCATTGAACATGGTTGGGATTGGATTGGGATTGTATCTCTCTTTTCATGTGGGTATACCCTATTTGGGTTTGATTTTTCCACTTGTTGCAGGGGTGTTGTGGTTTTATTCCACTACCTATAAAAGGCAGTTTCTGGTGGGCAACATCCTGGTGGCTCTACTGACGGCCCTGGTACCTTTAATGGTGGTTGTATTTGAAATTCCAATGCTTAACGAGGAATATAAAGAATTGCTCTTGCAGCAAAATATGAATTTTATGTACCTTTTCCATTGGGTACTTGTTTTTGCTTTCTTTGCCTTTATAATGAATCTGATGCGTGAGATCGTTAAGGATATTGAAGATTATGAAGGCGACCGCGTTTACGGCAGGAATTCATTACCGGTAATTCTGGGCGTAAGAACATCCAAAAATATTGTCAACCTGTTGATATTAATTACAATGGCAGGGCTGAATTACGTGTTTTTCAGTTATCTGGAAGATACCATTACATTGATTTATTTCTCATTGTTTTTGTATTTGCCTTTTGTATTTTTGATCGTTAAAAATGTAAAAGCCACTGAGAGAGCAGATTTTGAGTTTATAGGTAACGTGTTAAAGGTCATCATGCTTTTTGGAATTTTATATGCTTTGGTGGCCAGGTATATCATACAAACACAGGTTATATGAAATTCTATGAGGAGATAGCAAAATACAAGGTTATACTGGGTTCCCAGTCACCGCGCAGACAATACCTTTTAAAAGAACTTGGGATCAAGTTTGATGTCAAATTGAAGCAGATGATTCAGGAAACTTATCCCGAAGGCCTTACCGGTGAGGAGATACCCCTTTATCTGGCAAGGAAAAAAGCCGATGCCTTTAACGATGAACTGACGAAGAATATGATCGTTATCACTGCCGATACGATCGTTTGGAAAGAAGGCCAGGTATTACAGAAACCAAAGGATCAGAAAGCGGCTTTTGATATACTGCGCTCACTTTCTGGTATGGCGCATCAGGTATATACAGGTGTCTGCATCCGTTCGATGAATCAGAGGAAAAGTTTTTATTCCAGAACGGATGTTCATTTCAAAAAACTTACCGATAAAGAGATCTGGTATTATATTGATAAATACGAACCTTTCGATAAAGCCGGATCGTATGGTATTCAGGAATGGCTGGGTTACATTGGGGTAGAAAAAATTGAAGGCTCTTTCTTTAATGTCATGGGACTTCCTGTACAGGAGTTATATGTGGAGTTGAGCGATTTTCTGGACAAACAGCAATCTAAATCTTAATATTCCGTATGACAAAAAAATTTGTCTTTCCCCTTGTTTTATTTTTTGCTTTATTCAGTTATTCCTTTGCCGGTGAGGGTATGTGGATCCCCAGCCTGTTGGAGAAGTTCAATATTGATGACATGCATGAGGAAGGGTTCAGGCTTTCTGCTGAAGAAATATACAGCATCAACCATTCCAGCCTGAAGGATGCGGTGGTTGTTTTTGGCGGCGGCTGTACCGGTGAACTCATCTCCGATCAGGGCTTGCTGCTTACCAATCACCATTGCGGTTACAGTTATATTCAGAAGCACAGCACCGTTGAGAACAATTACCTGGAAAACGGATTTTGGGCTGGTTCGAAGAAGGAAGAAGCTGCTAATCCGGGACTTACCGCCACTTTTCTTGTACGCATCGAGGACGTTACCGAGCGGGTACTGGAAAATGTAGACGACAATATGACGGAAACAGAGCGTCAGGCAGCAGTGGATGAAACAATAAAGTCCCTGGAGCAGGAAGCTACGGAAGGAACCCATTATAATGCTGTCACCAGGCCCTTTTATTATGGCAATGAATATTATATGTTCATCTATGAAACATACAGGGATGTAAGGTTGGTGGGGACTCCCCCTTCATCCATAGGAAAGTTCGGCGGTGACGAGGACAATTGGATGTGGCCCCGCCACACCGGTGATTTTTCCGTGTTCAGAATTTATGCAGATAAAAATAATGAGCCGGCCAAATATTCAGAAGAAAATGTTCCCTACAAGCCCCAAAAACATTTGCCCATATCCCTGGAAGGATATGAAAAAGGTGATTTTACGATGGTCATGGGCTATCCCGGCAGCACAAAGCAATATCTCACTTCTGATGCCGTCAGGTTGATACAGAAATACCGAAACCCCCGGCGGATCAAGCTCCGCGACAAGCGGCTGGAGGTAATGGAGAAATATATGGACACAAGCGAGGCCATTAATCTGAAATATGCTTCTAAACAGTCCGGGGTGAGCAATTCATGGAAGCGTTGGAAAGGGGAGGTCAGGGGACTGAGGCGCATGAATGCCATTGAAAAAAAGGAGCGGCTGGAAAAGCAATTTAAAAAGTGGGTTGGACAAAACACCGGAAGAGAGAACGACTACGGTGGCCTTATACAGAGGTTTGGAGAGGTGTACCGCGATTATAAACCCTATGTAATAGCCAGTGATCATTTCAGGGAGGCCGGGTATTATGCCATCGAGCTGTTGCAGTTTGCTTCCCGCTGGGATCAGATGGTACATGTTAAGAATCAGGAGCAGGTTGACAGAGTCAGTTCCCGTATGGATATACAGGATTTTTATGGAAGTTATGTTCCGGATATCGACCGGGAGATTTGTCCGCAGATGCTCCGGAATTATCATAAAAATGTTAAAGAGAAATTCCATCCCCGGATTTTCCAGACGATAGAGGAGCAATTCGATGGTGATTTCAAGGCTTATTCCAGGCATCTTTTTGACAACAGTATGTTTGTTGATTCAGCAGAAACACGGAAATTTCTTGAGAACTTTGAACCGGAGGATACTACAGCCATCATGGAAGATCCGGCTTATAAGCTTGCGGACAGCTTCCTGGATGTGTACTACCAAACCATCAGGCCCGGATATGAACGCTATAACACCCGGCTGGACAGTATGTACAGAGTCTATGTCAGGGGTCTGAGATCGATGCAGGAGGATAAGGTATTCTGGCCCGATGCCAATTTTACCATGCGGGTGGCCTATGGCGAAGTGAAAGGGTATCACCCGAGAGATGCGGTTGTTTACAACCATCAGACAACCCTCGGTGGAGTTATGGAGAAAAACCGGAAAGGACTCAAAGACTATCAGATACCTGACAAGCTTCGTACATTCTATGAAGAGAAGACTTATGGCCGGTATGCCAATGAAGAAGGCGAGATGCCGGTATGTTTTATTGCCTCTAACCATACCTCTGGCGGCAATTCAGGTAGCCCGGTCATCAATGCCAACGGTGAGCTCATCGGTATCAATTTCGACAGAAACTGGGAAGGTACCATGAGCGATATCATGTACGATCCTGCACAATGCCGGAATATTGCTGTGGATATACGGTACGTACTGTTCATAATCGACCGGTTCGCGGAAGCGGATTATTTGATAGAGGAGATGACGGTGGTTGAGTGAAGAATAGTTGGCAAGGGGCAATGGGCAGCTTACTATATTGCAGAATCAAATTTAAGGAAATAAGATT
The DNA here is from genome assembly GCA_018334875.1 of Bacteroidales bacterium. Taxonomy (NCBI): domain Bacteria; kingdom Pseudomonadati; phylum Bacteroidota; class Bacteroidia; order Bacteroidales; species Bacteroidales bacterium. Next base: position 7,109 of record JAGXLC010000177.1, read on the forward strand.
TAGTAAGACAGTTGGTCCCGCATTCTGCGGGAGCAAGGGGCAGTTGGCAAAATTTGCCAGAATCTTCTGATGGTCATGGCTCGAGGCAACAATTTGACAATGTAGCCATTTAGCCATTTAACAATTTATCAATTATATACCAACCACTTCTTTATTTCAATCTTCTACTCTTAGCCTTATTCTAAAAATTATATAAGCTCTTATATTGCGCTCCATGAGAAGCATGGAGGTCTTATTGACTTGAAACAGTTGGAGCGCTATGGGTTCGGTAGTTTACTTTCCCCGGGTTTCACCCGGGGTTATCGCTGTTTGACCCCTCCGGGGTCTGGTTATTGCAGTAATCTAAATACTTATTGTATTCTTCGAGATGCCTTAGCTTACAGTTCATTCCTGAATGAAAAGCCTCATTAATTTTTGATCATGGCATCGTTAAAATCAAATTCTTTGGAAACAACACCTCTTGCCGTCAGCGACGGCAAATAGCGATAGAGAAACCCTACCCCCAATATCATTGGCGCCGCGTAGCGTGCGCGACAGATTACAGATTAGCGAAGTCACCATTAATCGTATGCTCAGACAAAGTGCTTTCTTAGGTCAGACTCAACTATATAAGTTCTTATATTGCGCTCCAGGAGAAGCATGGAGGTCTTATTAACTTTAAGCAGTTGGAGCGCTATGGGTTTGGTAGTTTACTTTCCCCGGGTTTCACCCGGGGTTATCGCTGTTTGACCCCGGGGTCTGGTTATTGCAGTAATCTAAATACTTATTGTATTCTTCGAGATGCCTTAGCTTACAGTTCGTTCCTGAATGAAAAGCCTCATTAATTTTTGATCATGGCATCGTAAAATCGAATTCTGTAGAAAAACACGTATTGCCGTCAGCGACGGCAAATAGCGATAGAGACATCCCCCCAATATCATTGGCGCCGCGTAGCGTGCGCGACAGATTAGCGAAGTCACCATTAGTCGTATGCTCTGACGAGGTGCTTTCTTAGGTTAGACTCAACTATATAAGTTATTATATTGCGCTCCAGGAGAAGCATGGGTGTCTTATTGACTTGAAGCATTTGGAGCGCTATGGGTTTGGTAGCTTACTTCCCCGGGTTTCACCCGGGGTTATCGCTGTTTGACCCCTCCGGGGTCTGGTTTGCAGTAATCTAAATACTGCAGGTTAAAGCTTACTACATGCTTCCATCATACCGGCCAGTTCCTCCTTTTCGAA
>JAGXLC010000178.1 GCA_018334875.1 Bacteroidales bacterium
AGAGTAAGAGCAAAAAACAGTCGAAAGCCAAACTAAAGAAAAGATTGACAGAAGAGGTGCTTGAATTTTTCAACAGGCATCCCACAAAATCATATAATTACAAACAGGTTTCCAGTCAGTTGAATATAAGAAACAAACATAAAAGAAGGCTGGTTATGGACACCCTTGCCGAGCTGGAGCGTAAGGATTATCTGGATGAGGTAAAAACGGGGAAATATAAGATCAAGTTAAAAACAAGCATTCTGGAAGGAAGGATTGAATTCACTTCCGAAGGGGTAGGTTATCTGATATCGGATGAAATAGATCATGAGGTTTATATTTTCGGGAAGAATTTGAACCATGCTTTACCCGGCGACAAGGTTCGCGTACGTCTGTTTGCACATCAGAAGAATAAGGCCCTGGAAGGTGAAGTGATACAGATTCTTGAAAGAGCCAAGGTACAGTTTGTAGGTACCGTCTCGCGTTCCAAAAATTTTGCCTTTCTTGTTACCGCGAGCCGGCGGGTACCCTATGACATTTTTATTCCTTTGAAGAAGTTGCAAGATGCAAGGAATGGGCAGAAAGCCATTGCCCGGATCACTGACTGGCCGGAGAAAGTCAACAATCCGTTTGGCGAAATAGTTGAAATATTAGGCGATCCGGGAGATAACGAGGTGGAAATGCATGCCATTCTAGCCGAGTTTGATCTTCCCTATGACTTCCCCGAGAGCGTGGAAAATGCTGCAAGTGAAATCCCGAATCATATACCTGAGGAAGAATATAATGCAAGAAGGGATTTTCGGGATGTCCGCACTTTCACTATCGATCCCGAAGATGCCAAAGATTTTGATGATGCCTTATCCGTGAGAAAGCTAAAGGACGGACTTTGGGAAATAGGTGTTCATATTGCCGATGTTACCCACTATGTGAAGCCGAATACCATTCTGGATCAGGAAGGCTTTGAACGGGGTACTTCGGTATATCTGGTCGATCGGGTGGTACCCATGTTGCCTGAGAAGTTATCCAATAATGTATGTTCGCTCCGTCCCAATGAGGATAAGCTTTGTTTTTCCGCGGTATTCAAAATGGATGATAAAGCCAACGTGCTCGATCAGTGGTTTGGTAAAACCCTCATCAACTCCGATCGGCGCTTCAACTATCAGGAAGCCCAGGAAGTTATTGATCGTCAGAGGGAAGAATTCAGGGATGAGATGCTCAAGCTGAATGAGCTTGCCCGGAAGTTAAGGGATGAGCGCTTTAAACATGGTTCCATTGCTTTTGAAAGGGTAGAGGTGAAATTTTTGCTTGATGAGATCGGATCGCCGACCGGCGTTTATTTTAAGGAACATGGGGAATCCAATGAGCTGATTGAGGAATTTATGCTTTTGGCCAACAGGAAAGTGGCCGAATACATAGGGAATGTTCCGGAGGGCAAAAAGCCCAATACTTTTGTTTACCGGGTTCATGCCAAACCGGATAAGGATAAATTGGAAACTTTCGCCGACTTCGTGGAAAAATTCGGTTATTCCATCAACATGAAGAACAATAAGACCATCACCCGTTCCATAAATGAAGTGCTGGAAAAGGTAGAGGGCAGGAAAGAGCAAAATGTGATCGAAACCCTGGCCATTCGAAGTATGGCCAAAGCAGAATATTCAACAAAAAATATCGGGCATTACGGCCTGGCTTTTGATTATTATACCCATTTTACTTCACCCATCCGAAGATACCCCGACATGATGGTACACCGTCTTCTGAGCCGTTATCTGGAGGATGGGAAATCGGCACCCCAAAAGAAATTTGAAGATATGTGTGAACATGCATCGGACATGGAAAAGCTGGCTGAAAATGCCGAAAGGGCTTCCATCAAGTACAAGCAGGTGGAATTTTTGAAGGATAGAATTGGAGAGGTTTTTGAAGGTATAATTTCCGGTGTGATGGAGTGGGGGATATTTGTTGAACTGAATGATTCCAAATGCGAGGGGCTGGTTCACATAAGGGATATTGATGACGATTTCTACATTCATGATGAAAGCAACTATCGTATCATAGGCCAGTCCACCGGGAAAAAATACCAGCTTGGCGATCCGGTAAGGGTAAAATTGATCCGTGCCGACCTGGAGAAGAAGCAAATCGATTTTCTGATGCTGGAGTAAACCCAGGAGAAGGCTCCGTCAGTCGATCCTGTAGTATAGCGAAAACAGCATGGCATTGTTGTATTGGCCAAGATCAGGCCACCGGGTTTGGCCGGCCGGGTGGGGCCTGACAGGTAACAGAGAATAGTTGAATCTGACGTTGGCATTGAAATGTTCACTTAGCTCGTAATTCAAACCGAGGAGTCCGGATAGTTCAAACTGATCGAAAGGAGGGTCGGCTTCAAGGAAACCACCTCCATCCGTGTCTTCCAATGAAGCAACCAGGTAAGCTCCTGCTATTCCTGCCTCACCGGTTAGTCTGCTCATGAGTGATGTTTGGACCAATACGGGTGCCTGAAGGTAATTCAGCCGGGCATGATAATACTTCTGACTCTTTACCTTGTTCTGGGATATTTTGCTGCCTTTTTGTATGAATTCAAGTTCCAGTTGTAAGATAAGGTTTGCTGAGACCGGAGTATTGACCCAGCCTCCTCCACGGATACCCGGCTTGTTGTATCCTCCCAGATTATCACCATCTATTTGTGTTGCTGTCAATCCCAACATGGGTCCTCCATGAAAGCGCTGCCCCCATGCCGGAAGCAAAATGCCTGTAAGCACTATTACAAGGATTGCTTTTTTCATAATCCGGGTTGACAGAAATATATATAAAAGGACAGTTTATTATACCGGTTATTCCTTATCATCAGCAGGTAAGGTGAAAAGCCCCCACTACATTTTTCCCCTCATGATAAAGTTTATTGAAGATCTGCACTGCTTTCCCCGTCTTTTTATGTTGCAATGATATATTGTTATTATGTAAATAATCTGTTATATCCGAAGCAATACTCATCATGCCGAATTGGCCTTTCCCTACAACCAGTATTTCTGGCTTATTGTTTTCCAATACTTCCCTGATATCTTCAAGCTGCAATTGATGGCCGTTTTTGCGCCACCATTCCGGTATAACTTCCTCTTTGGTTATTATGACATCCTTTTGATAAGTTACGCCATTAATAACCATTTTCCCAAAACCATATTCTTGAATCATAATAAATTACCTGTTTGATTAAAATGGAGCAAAATACGAAAAATCTATCAAATTGTCAAGCTAAGCAGGGATTTTCCGGAAAATCGCCCTTTTGGTTAGTCAGTTTGAATCATGATTGCCATTTATGCGCTTTCGACAACATTTATCAGATAAACAGAAATTCCCTTCAAAATGTTTGCCGGGACTATTTCTCCATGGTCACACTCACACACTTCATTTTTCCTCCCATCGGCGGATTCATCTTTGAAACTTTGACTGTGGCTTTTTCAATGGTGTTGAAATGATGATAAAGGGCATCCAGAATCCGACCTGCAATATGCTCCAGCAAATGGGATTTTTTCTCCATTTCCTGTTGAATGACTTCATAGGCGGTCTGATAGTTGACTGCATCATTTAAATCATCGCTCTGCGCGGGTTTTTTCATGGCCGTATGAAGGGTCAGGTTCACCAGGAAACGGTTCCCTACGATTTGCTCTTCTTTGAAATGACCGTGAAATGCGTAAAACTCCATATCTTCAAGCTGAATCATTCCCATAATTGAAAAATTGTTAAGATTTATGATGCTGTAAATGATTTATTCAATAAAATCGAATAATTTTGCATGGCTGGATACAAAATTAACATTCTTTTGCTATGGTCATTAAATAATATTTTGTAATCCGCAATCAGTTATTATATGAATGATAAATCCTTTGATCCATGGGAAACAATGAGAATAACGAGGAAGAAAAAAAGAAGTCACTGAATTTTATAGAACAGATTATTGAGGAGGATATCAAAAACAACGTAAACGGGGGCCGGATCCATACCCGTTTTCCTCCCGAACCGAACGGATTTTTACATATCGGACATGCAAAATCCATTTGCCTTAACTTTGGCATGGCATGGAAATATAACGGCAAAACCAATCTTCGTTTTGACGATACCAATCCCTTGAAAGAGGAACAGGTATATATTGATTCAATTAAGGAAGACATTCATTGGCTTGGATTTGACTGGGAGGACCGTGAGTATTATGCTTCGGATTACTTTGACCAACTTTATGAATTTGCGGAGAAACTGATCCGAAAAGGGAAGGCTTACGTGTGTGAATTAACCCCTGAAGAGATAAAAAATACCCGGGGCACTCCGACGGTACCGGGTAAAGAAAGTCCTTACCGTGACCGCCCTGTTGAGGAAAGTCTGGATCTTTTCCGCAGGATGAAGGCAGGGGAATTTCCTGAAGGGCGTTATCAGCTCAGGGCTAAAATCGATATGGCCTCGCCCAATATGCATCTCCGCGATCCTGTTCTGTATAGGATCCGTCACGTAGCACATCCCAGAACCGGGGACAAGTGGTGTATTTACCCTATGTATGATATGGCACATGGACAGAGCGATTATATAGAGGGCATCACCCATAGCTTGTGCACCATGGAATTTGAGGTGCATCGTCCTTTATATGATTGGCTTCTGGACCATATTGCCGAAGGGGAGTACCGACCTAAACAGATCGAATTTGCAAGGCTCAACCTGGGTTATACAGTTATGAGTAAGAGAAAATTGCTTCAACTGGTTGAGGATGGTACGGTAGATGCCTGGGATGACCCCAGGATGCCTACTATATCCGGGTTAAGAAGAAGAGGTTATACCCCTGCCTCCATACGCCATTTTTCTGAGAAGGTTGGCATTGCCAAACGTGATAACATCATTGATATGGCGTTTTTGGAAAGCAGTGTGCGGGAGGATCTTAACAAGAGAGCACAGCGTGTTATGGGCGTGCTGGATCCAATAAAAGTGGTCATCACCAATTATCCTGAAGATCAGGAAGAGGAGCTGGATGCGGTAAACAATCCTGAAGATGAAAGTATGGGCACCAGAAAAGTGCCTTTCTCCCGCGAGATTTACATTGAACGCAATGACTTCATGGAAGACCCACCGAAAAAGTTTTTTAGGCTGGCACCCGGCCGTGAGGTCAGGTTACGATACGCTTATTTTATTACCTGTGAAGGGGTGGTCAAAGATGAATTTGGAGATATAACAGAAATACGATGCAGTTATGATCCGGCTTCCCGTGGAGGCCAGTCCCCTGACGGCCGTAAAGTGAAAGGAACATTGCACTGGGTTTCGGCCAGGCATGCCGTACCGGTTGAAGTGCGGCAGTACGACCGCCTTTTCATGAATGAAGATCCCGATCAGGTAGATGAAGAAGGTAAGGATTTCCGGTCAAACCTTAACCCTGATTCACTGCATGTTTTGGGAAACTGTATGCTGGAACCTTTTATAAAAGATGCCAAACCGGAAGACAAATTTCAATTTGAACGCAAAGGATACTTCTGTGTGGACAGATACTGCGATCCCAACAAAAAGCTTGTTTTCAACCGGACAGTCACATTAAAGGATACGTGGGCAAAGATCGCAAAGCAGCAGAAACAGCAACCAAAGAAACAGAAAAATAAACAGAAGAATAAATAAAATCTTATCTTGGAGGGACGTACGGCCTACTTCCCTACAATTACGGGGAAATAATGCGAGCCAGTGTTACCATTTATCCACCCAGGTCCATATTATCATTGGTCCCGGTATTTAAATCGCCGGTAATAAAGCCTGGAGGAAATGGATTCATTTTCAGCTCTTCATCAGAAATTCATGAACATTTTCCAACGTAACCACTTGGGACAATTGAGGATGGTATGCATTGACAAAACTTTTCGGAATTTTAACTTTTGATTTCGGGTTATATTTGAATTCGAATGCATATATCCTTTCATTTTTTTCTTCAACCAAATCAATTTCCCCACCATCGTATGTTCTCCAAAAGAATACATTTACTAACGGATTATGGATTGAATTGTATTTTATTCTTTCGCTCATGCAAAAATTTTCCCATAAAGCACCTTTGTCCTGTCTGTTTGTAAGAGGTGAAAAGTTGCTTATCGCGGCATTTCTTATACCATTGTCGTAAAAATAGTACTTCCTGCTTTTTTTTATTTCATTCCGCAGGTTTTTGTTAAATGATGATAGTCCGAATACCACAAATGATTTTTCAAGAAGGTCAATATATTTTTCAACAGTTTTCATTGAAGTACCAATCATATTGGCAATTTCATTGTATGACACTTGCGAACCGATTTGCCAGGAAAGGGCTTTGACCAGCTTTCTTAAAATACTATGATTTCTGATCTGTTCCAGTTCAAATATGTCCTTATACAAATAATCGGAGGCTAAGTTGCTAAGCATTAATTCCTTTTCTGTGATTGGTTTGTCTATTATACCAGGATAAGATCCGTATATCAGGAGTTCTTCCATATTTTCCATGCACCACAACCATGATTTGTTTTCAGCAATTTCATTATATGATAACTGAAATATCCTGAATTTGATGTTCCTTCCGGTTAAGGGTTCAGAAATCTTACCGGCAAGATCAAAACTACTTGAACCTGTTGCAATGATCTTATGATTAAATTCCGGAGAATCATATATTAGTTTCAGGATTTTGCCTATATTTTGTATTGTTTGGGCCTCATCAAGGGCAATTACTTTCTTGTTCCGGAATAATAGACGATATTGGCTGAGATCCATATTTTCCAATATATCTTTTATATCGGGCCTTTCGCAATTGAGGATCAATGCATCTTGATCACCCGAGAACATTTTGTTTAACAGGGTAGTTTTACCCGTTTGGCGAGCACCATAGATGATGATGATTTCCTTACTGTTTAAATATTTCTTGATTAGAAGTTCTATATCTCTGGAATACATGATAATATTTTATTTGTTGAAAAGTTAAGCCAAAATTTTTAAATATGATTCAAAAATTAAGCCAAAATTTTTAAATATGATTTATTTATTCTGAACTAATCCGAATTATTCAATATAATTCATTGTTGAAAAAGATTTAACAAGGTTTTATGCATTCAATTTATACTTTTGCATCATTCATATTTTACATGATAAATCACTATGGAACCCGCATTTTAATTATTTTCTTGTGGCAAAACTCGGTGGATGCGGGTTTCTGACGCTATTGAAAAACCTGGCTTTTTGCTTCAATACATTTCGCAAAAAGCTAGTTTTTCTAGTGCGGGGTTGCCTGCTCCGCACGCTGTCGCTGAAGCTTTAGCCTAGGCGCCCGAAGCTTCGCGCAGGCGAGCTTGGATCCTTCCCTCAAACCATCGCACATTCATAAACTTTCCCGCTAAGCGGGATTTATGAATGGTCTAGGCTAAGTTGCCGGATAACAAATTTTTTTGTATTTTGTACAAAATTTTTTCATGGATCAAAAGCCTATTCAAATCAATGTACTTCCAATGGTCTATTATGAGAACCAGACTAATGGAAAATCAGTAAATTTTTAGATTTATCAATTCATTGTTGAAGGATGCGGTTTTTATAATTCATAACCAATGGATTGCATCCTGATAGTTTTTTTTAAATTTAACAAGCGGAATCATGAGTTACGAGAAAGATGAGAATAATGAAAAGAAGGATAATAACCAACGCAAAAAACGGGAGATTGAAAAGAAGTATGGAGCGAAATTTTCTAACCATAGCAATCTTCCACCTGATATTGAAGCGGAATGGTTAAAACACATTGAAAAGTTCGAGGAACAATTCAATCAGGGTAAAAGAACTACCCTTTGGGAATTTTTAGGAAAACCTGGTTTTATACCATTTAATGAAATTAAAGCCTCTGAATTGACTGCTGAGTTAAAGCGATTGACAAATATTATGAATAAAAAGAACATTATACTGGATACCATTTGTGAGGTAGAGGATGAAGAACTCTACCGGTTCATTACCGAAGAGCTGTTTAATCAGGAGATGGATGATATCCAAATAGAAGGAATGGTATCCCATTTCATCTATGAAGAATTTCATCCAAATCCCGGGTTAGATATCGAGGAGGCTTATGAATATCTTTTAACTTCTATGATGAATAAGTCGGAAGATGTTATGAATGGAGGTTATGATTTTCTATATCTTGATGATGAAAACTATGTTGATTCAAAAGGGAGGAAAAAAGAGGGTGAACTTGTCAAAAAGAAGATCACGGATTTCCTGGATTCTTTTGATTATTTCAATTTATTGATGGAAGAGATAAAAGATATCCGTATAAATGAGGAAAAGACTTCTGCTGAATTGGATTTTTATATTCATTTCGATGCTTATTATGGGGGTACT
>JAGXLC010000179.1 GCA_018334875.1 Bacteroidales bacterium
TGATTGAATTAAGGAATAAGTATGGAAAAGAGAAACCACTCAAGGGGGCCAGAATCACCGGTTCCCTTCATATGACCGTTCAAACGGCTGTGTTGATCGAAACGTTGGTTGAACTGGGTGCCGATGTTCGCTGGGCAAGCTGCAACATTTTCTCTACCCAGGATGAGGCTGCCGCTTATGTAGCCAAAAAAGGCGTGCCGGTTTTTGCATGGAAAGGTGAAACATTGGATGAATACTGGTGGTGCACAGCACAGGCATTGTCTTTCCCCGGCAGGAAAGGTCCCCAGTTGATTGTTGATGACGGTGGCGATGCTACACTGATGGTCACGCTGGGCTATCAGGCAGAGCAGGATCCATCCCTGCTGGATAAACAACCTGAAGCCTGGGATGAAAGGGCTTTACTGAACCGTCTGAAGAGCATTATGGAAGATGACAAGACAAAGTGGACAGATGCGGTCAAGGAACTGCGGGGTATTTCCGAAGAAACCACTACAGGAGTTCACCGCCTGTATCAAAGAGAGCAAGACAGCTCACTCTTGTTCCCGGCTATTAATGTGAACGATTCGGTTACCAAATCGAAATTTGACAACAACTATGGCAATCGGGAGTCGCTGATCGACGGTATCAAACGTGCTACGGATATTATGATAGCCGGTAAGAAAGCCGTGGTATGCGGTTATGGAGGCGTTGGTAAAGGTTGTGCCCAGGGCCTTGCAGCTTTCGGTGCCCGGGTTATCGTAACGGAGATCGATCCGATTTGTGCGCTGCAGGCATCCATGGAAGGCTTTGAAGTTACTACCCTGGAGGATATAGTAAGTGAAGCAGATATTTTTGTAACTGCTACGGGCAATAAAGATGTGATCACGTTGGAACACATGGAACGGATGAAAGAAAAGGCCATTGTCTCCAACATCGGTCATTTCGACAATGAGATACAGGTTGAAAAGCTTGAGGAACGCGGAGATATTGAGAAAGTCAATATCAAGCCCCAGGTAGATCAGTATAAATTTCCCGATGGGCATTCCATTATCATGCTGGCCCAGGGACGTCTGGTAAACCTTGGTTGTGCTACCGGCCATCCGTCTTTTGTGATGAGCAACTCATTTGCCAACCAGGTGCTTGCCCAGATGGATCTTTGGCAAAATAAGCGTGATATCGGCGTGTACAGATTACCCAAGCACCTCGATGAGGAAGTGGCCAGAAGCCATCTGAAGCATTTGGGCATCAAACTGACCAAGATGAACAAGGAACAGGCCGATTATCTGGGTCAACCCGTTGAGGGTCCATATAAATCCGAGCATTACAGGTATTAACAGGGGAGCTCTTGCTGTCATTCATCTGGCAGCGGGAGCCTCTTAATATATTGATTGTTTATATTGTAGAATTTAAAAATTAACCAAAAAATTTAAGATTATGCCATATTTATTTACATCGGAATCCGTTTCCGAAGGACATCCCGATAAAATTGCCGATCAGATTTCTGACGCGATACTTGATGAACTGCTGAAGCAGGATCCGAATTCAAAATGTGCTGCCGAAACATTTGTTACAACCGGTCTGGTTATCGTCGGCGGTGAAATTAAAACCGAAGCCTATGTAGATGTGCAGGATATAGCCCGAAATGTGATTCGCCGAATAGGCTATACCAGTCCCGAGCTTAGATTCGATGCCGATTCCTGTGGTGTCCTCACGACCATTCATGAACAATCACCCGATATTAGCATAGGTGTTGAAAGGGAATCCGAAGAGGAACAAGGTGCAGGCGACCAGGGCATGATGTTTGGCTTTGCCACCAATCAGACTGAGAATTACATGCCTTTACCGGTGGATATTTCCCACAGACTGTTGAAAGAACTGGCCGAGATCAGAAGGGTGGAAGGTGAAATGCCTTACCTGCGTCCTGATTCTAAATCACAGGTCACCATTAAATATGATGATGACGATACCCCAGTGGGAATTGATACCATTGTGGTATCCACGCAACATGATAATTTCATTAAACCAACAGATGATTCTGAAAAAGCCAGAAAGAAAGCCGATAAGGAAATGCTGGCAAAGATTGAAACCGATGTTGAAAACGTATTGATTCCACGGGTAAAGGAAACTTATCCCAAGGCCATTCAGAAGTTGTTTGATACAGATTTCAGGTTGCTGGTCAATCCAACCGGAAAATTTGTTATCGGAGGTCCTCACGGCGATACCGGACTAACAGGAAGGAAGATTATTGTGGATACCTATGGCGGCCGTGGCGCTCACGGCGGTGGTGCTTTCTCAGGAAAGGACTCATCCAAGGTGGACCGTTCCGCAGCTTATGCAGCCCGCCATATTGCCAAGAATATGGCGGCAGCAGGCGTCGCAGACGAAGTAGAGGTGCAGCTTGCCTATGCCATTGGTGTAGCTGAACCGGTAGGATTCTATGTAGGCACAAACAATCCCAGGGTCAACCTTTCCAATGAAGAAATTGCAGAAAAGGTGAAGAAGTTGTTTGATCTTCGCCCCAGCGCCATTGTAAAGCGGTTTGGACTGAGAAATCCCATCTTTATGGAAACAGCCGCTTATGGGCATATGGGAAGAAAGCCCGGCAAAAAGGTGGTTTATGTGAACGACCACAAAAAAGAAGTAGACACCTTTGCCTGGGAAAAGCTGGATTATGTTGATAAGATCAAGGAAGAATTCAACATAAAATAAATATATAGTTAGAGTCTGTCTATAATATCCGCTGGCTGCGTTATGCTCGTTTTTCATGCCAGTCGATTACATCAAGTAAACTCCTGTCATTCAAAACTCGCAAGCCTTGCCAGCGAACATTCTAGACGAGACTCTTTCAAATCTATTTGACTTTATGGACAAACACTAGTTAAATGTTTTTATGTCCCAAAATCAGCCGGATATATTTATGTGACGGTGGGATTTTGGGACATTTTATTGATCATTAGAAAAGAAGATAATTATGGATAAAGTTTTAGGAATTGGCAATGCGCTGGTTGACATCATGACCAAATTGAAAAATGATGATTTGTTAAAGGAGTTCAACCTGCCAAAAGGCAGCATGCAGTTGATCGACCAGGATTTCGTCAATAAGATAATCAAAGCCACGGAAGATCTTGAAAAGCTCCAGTCCAGCGGGGGCTCTGCGGCCAATACCATTCACGGACTTGCCCGTTTGGGTGCACCTGCAGGTTTTATAGGCAAGGTAGGAGAAGATGAGCTGGGTGATTTTTTCTACGATGATATGAAAAAGAACAACATCGATCCCAAACTCTTCCGCACCCAAACCTCTACAGGCCGTTCCTATGCCTTGGTCTCCCCCGATTCGGAACGGACCATGGCTACAATGCTTGGAGCTGCCGTGGAGTTAAGTCCTGATGAGCTCACGGAAGAACTTTTTAAAGGTTATCAGTACCTACATATAGAAGGCTATCTGATTCTTAACCATGAATTGCTGAAAAAGGCCTTTGAGCTGGCCAAAAATCAGGGAATGAAGGTTTCTATCGATCTGGCGAGCTTTAATGTGGTTGAAGATAACCTGGAATTTCTGAAAACTTTTGTTAAGGATTATGTGGACATCATCTTTGCCAATGAAGAAGAAGCCAAGTCCTTCACCGGCAAGGAGCCTGAGGCTGCCCTCGATGACCTGGCAGAGGTTTGTGATATAGCCGTGGTAAAGGTGGGCAAGGAAGGCTCATTTGTAAAAAGTGGTGCGGAGAAGGTTCGAATCGATCCAATAGAGGCTAGCCCAATCGATACAACCGGCGCCGGTGATGCCTTTGCCGGTGGTTTCCTGTACGGACTGATTAAAGGTTATCCAATGGACAAATGCGGATATATAGGCGCCGTGCTGGCAGGCAAGGTGATTGAAGGTATGGGAGCCAAGATGGATGATGAGAAATGGAAGGAAATCTATGGGATGATTGATTGACTGACTGATTGACTGATTGGTTGATTGGATGATTGGTTGATTGGATTGGTTGATTAAGTTGATTGGTTAATTAAGTTAATTGGTCGATAGGTTGATTGAAATAATGCAAGAAGGGTTAAGTAAAGTTAAGTTAAGTTAAGAGGGAGTAAATCAGGGAATTTTGATACAAATCAGTTGCCTGGAAAAAATTTGGGATGCATTCTTTCGTAGCAAGATACTCCTCTCTTTTTCTCAATCAATGTCCCTTCTTCTTCATTTATGTATATGTATACTACACCAATCAACCTTTTCACCAGCCAATTAACCATTTAACCAGTAACCCAATTTAACTCAATTAACTCAATCAACTTAATTAACTTAATTAACCAATTTTACTCAATTAACCAGATTACAATGGTATTTTCATAAGTATGAGCTTCCGTTCTTACTTAAGTTAGTAGCTTTTCATTATATTTAAACCTTCTAACAAAATTTTTTTTCACTTCACGTCCTGAACGACAAAATGAACGGTTATGGCAAAAGTAATGGGTATAGGCAATGCATTGATTGATATTATGGCCGAGCTTCCCGATGAAAGCTTGCTGAAAAAGTATTCCTTCGCAAAAGGATCACAGGAGCATGTCAATAAAGAGGTATTTGATCGGTTCTACGAGGAATTATCCCTTACTGATGCCCGATTTATTCCGGGAGGTTCCACGGCCAATACCATTCATGCATTGGCTAATCTGGATCATAAAACGGCTTTCATTGGAGCCATTGGGAACGACGAACATGGGAAGATGTTCGAGGAGGATATGACCGGTGCAGGTGTTTACACCGATCTGATCCGGAAGGAAGGAGATACCGGAAAGGTGCTGCATCTGAAAACGCCCGATAATACGATTACCAGAATCGGCTACACTGGAGTTAATGATGATCTTACTTCTGATGATCTTTCGGATAAATACCTCGCCAACTACAGCCATTTGCTGATTGACGGATATATGCTTCCCAACGAGGATTTTATTCAGGCCCTGGCCGATTTTGACGATATCCAGTATATGAAGGTGGTCTTTGATCTGGCCAGCAGTCATATTGCCGAAGGGCACAGGGAGTTTCTGAAACAATTCCTCAAGGGTACTGTGGACATACTTTTTGCCAACGATTTGGAAGCCTTTTCCTATACGAACAATGAACCCGAACGGGCCATAAAAAGCCTCGCCAAAGACTGTGAAGTGGTGGTCATAAAAAAAGGCGATAAAGGCTCCTTGATTCAGCGGGGAAGTGAGTTTTATCCCATCCCATCCTCTCCGGCCAATGTTGTTGAATCAAGTGGGGCAGGGGATCTGTATGCAGCAGGCTTTTTGTACGGGCTGCTGAAGAATTACCACCTCACCCATTGCGGAAAAATCGGAGCTTTCCTTGCTTCCAAGATACTGGAAGTGGAAGGAGGGAGAATCTCTTCCGAGGACTGGCGGGTAATTAAGAAGATGATATAGTATTTTCAGGCCTCCAGCGATACATCGCCGGCATTATAAGTCATTATAACGTCGCCCGGCAGATCGACGATCTCCTTCATAAAGGTTAACAGTACACCGGCGGGATCTTTGTCTGCAGGCTCAAAGCCCGCAAAGAGCACCGCAGATGGAATCATGGCACTCCGCACGGCATCCAGCGGGTCCTCCGTGGGAAGAACTACCGTATCTGCCTCTATTCGTCCTTTTGTTAACATCTCCTCCATTTCACGTTTCACATTTTCCACATCGGCTTTGGGTGCTACCGGCCGGAGTATCCTTAACGGGCAGTCACGCCAGGCCCGGTTGCTTTTTAAAAGATACCCCAGGAGCAGCATCATCGGACCATTGTTGGCATCGGTCCACCAGATGTTGATGGCCCCTGACGGTGGATTCCAGGTTTCCTCTTTATGATGGCTGTGCAAGATCAAACAGCTATACTCCATCTTTTTGGCCAGGCTGAGAATGGTAGAAAAGGTCCTGTTTTTTTCGGGGTCGTTGCTCCAGCCAAGAAGTAATGTGTTGGGCCTTATGCCTCCGATCCCATGCGTCTGTAATAGCGCCTTAAGTCCTTCGGAAAAGCTTTCATCAACAATTACTACGGGAAAAGCCGGCAATTTTTTCTCGCGGATGAAATTGCGCATCAGTTTCTCGGCTTCCATACGCCGGGAATTCAGATTTTCCAGGTCACCGGTTATTACCTGTGCAAGCGAGACAATGCCACGGCCTGCTGATAACAGGCTGGCATAGCGTACCAGATGCATCCGGCTTCCGGCAATGCCGCTAAGGGTGAGGATAGACGGACGCCAGTTTTTGGGATGGTAGCTTTCCCTTTCAAGGCGCAATAGCGCTTTTCGTGCCTGCTGATAGGCAATGCCACTGTGCACATCGCCCCACTGCACGATCAGCTCGGCTCGTGTGATGAGGAAAAATAGTCCGCCGGCCAGCACAATGGCAACCAATGCCCATACCCAGGTTATCAGGAACATGATGCACAGGCTTCCAAAGGCACCAAGCAGTGAAACCGACCAGTGGTTATATTTGAATGTAGGCCTGAAACTGGGATTTCCGGATATGCCTTCGTAAAAGCTGGCCAGGTTAATGGTGCCATAGGTTAAGAGGAAAAACATGGTGATTATGGGGGCTATTGTATCCAGGTCACCTGCCATAACGCCTGCTTGTGCCAGAACAAATGTAATTAATATGGCCCTGCGGGGTTCGTTGGAGCTTCCGCTCCCCCGTGCAAAATACCTGAGCCGTTTGAAAACATTGTCCTTTGCAAAAGCCTGAAGAATACGGGGTGCTCCCATCATACTGCCCAGTGCCGAGGACAAAGTGGAAGCAATAACGCCCACATAGATCAGCGGTCCATACCAGGCTTTCTCATGCATCACCATTACATCACCAAACAGGTTCTCACGGGGGCTGCTGGCAGCCATCAAAATGGCGATGCCTGCATATATCAAAAGAGTGAAGCCGATGGCCAAAAAGGTGCCTCGCGGAATCGACCGGCTGGGGCTTTTTAGATCTCCGGACATGTTCACTCCTGCCATGATACCGGTTACAGCAGGGAAGAAAAGGGCAAATATTGTAAAGAAAGAATGGCCGGCTGTCCAGTCGGGCTGGAGGTTTCTGCTGAGCAGTTCCGGAGAGGCCTGCTGCCATGCCCCGAAAACATAAGAACCGATGGCAAGAAGCAGCAGGGCCAGAATGACATACTGAACCCGTATGGTCCAGCCTGCCCCGATGTATACAAATATAAAAACTACAACATTGGTTAAGGTGGCTACCATTGTGAAGGAGTGATTTAGCTCAGGGAATGCTAACAGCAGTGCTTCGGTGAAACCCACCACGTACATGGCAACGGACAATGCCAGGGCGATATAGAAAAATATGGCAATCACCCCGCCAAATTCCACCCCGATGCTTCGGCTTATCAGGTAATAGGAACCTCCGCCTTTGACCTGCATGTTGGTTGATATGGAGGATAAAGATAAGGTGGTGATGAATGTAAATAATTTGGCCAGAAGAAGAATCATCAATGCACCCCACAGGCCGGCATTGCCTACAACTACATCGTAGCGGAGGAACAGGATCACTCCCAGAATGGTTAGTACGCTCGGGGTAAATACGCCCCCGAATGTTCCGAATTTCTTAGGCTGTCTCTCTGCGTTTGGTTTGTCTTTTGCCATAATGGTTTGGTTTTTTAATCGGGGATAATGATGTTTTCCAGACCCGAAGGAGGTTCGGGATAGTTTAAATTCAACGATTTCATGCGCTCCAGTGTGATGCTGCCCACCATAAAATCCCTGGCCCATTTCCGGTTGGCCGGTATTACATACCAAGGGGCATGCTGTGTGCTGCATTCATTCAAAGCCCTGTTAAAAGCCTGCATGTAATTATCCCAGTATGTTCGCTCCTCAAGATCACTCTTATCAAATTTCCATTGCTTATCGGGTCTTTCAAGCCGCTTTTCCAGGCGGTCTTTTTGTTCTTTCCTGCTGATATGGAGCATGAATTTAAGCACCAATACATGATTTTCCGTAAGGTACTTTTCAAAGGCATTGATCTGGGCATATCGCTTTTCGATTTCTTTATCCGGCACCAGGTTGTGCACGCGGGCAATAAGCACATCCTCATAGTGCGAACGGTTAAAAATTCCGATCATCCCTTTACGGGGGATCTCTTTATGAATCCGCCACAGATAATCATGTTCCAGCTCAGTTCCACAGGGTGCCTTAAAGTTAATAACCCTCACCCCCTGTGGATTTAACGGGCCAAAAACATGGCGGATGGTGCCGTCCTTTCCCCCGGTGTCCATGGCCTGAAAAAGGATCAGTACGGCATATC
>JAGXLC010000180.1 GCA_018334875.1 Bacteroidales bacterium
TCTGCCTACTGATTTCTGCTTACTGTTTACTGCTTCTTTACTGCCTACTGTCTACTTCTTTACTGTCTTGTCTCTTTACTGTCAACTCATAACTACATTTCCCGTCTTCTCGTCTTCCTTTTTTCTTGCCTATAATCTCCGAGACGCAAGCATTGCGTCTCTACTACCTACCTTTAGCCTCTTCTCTGCTTCCTGCTTACTTCCTGCCTACTGCCTACTTCTTTACTGCTTACTTCCCCTCACTCCTTATTCTGCTTATTCCCCTCTTCGTCTTTACAGTCGCAGATGTCATCCAGGTTTTTGTTATACACATCCATGGCCTGGTGGCTCATGCCCATGCTGGAAAAACCTCCGTCGTGGTAAAGGTTTTGCATGGTCACTTTACGTGTAAAATCAGAGAACAGGGTGATACAATAATCAGCACATTCTTCGGCCGTGGCATTGCCCAGGGGAGACATGCGTTCCGAAAAATCAAGCAACCCTTCAAAACCCATTACTCCGCTTCCGGCTGTAGTGGGTGTGGGAGACTGAGAGATCGTATTGATCCGGATCTTCTTCTCACGTCCATATATATAACCGAAACTTCTGGCAATGGATTCAAGTAAAGCCTTGGCATCAGCCATATCGTTATAACCGTATAGCGTACGTTGAGAAGCAACATAAGACAAGGCAACAACGGAACCCCATTCATTGATGGCATCCATTCTTCGGGCTGTCTGTAGGATCTTGTGAAAAGAAAGTGCGGAAACATCCAGTGTTTTCAAAAAGTAATCGTAATTTGTATCATCATAGGTATTGCCTTTGCGCACATTTGGAGACATACCAATAGAATGGAGTATGAAATCGATTTTGCCACCGAATTGTTCCATGGATTTGTCGAACAGGGCTTCCAGATCTTCAACCCTGGTGGCATCAGCAGCAATGACCTGGGTGTTGAGTTTTTCCGCAAGCTCCTTTACATTCCCCATTCTTAATGCTACCGGAGCATTGGTAAGTACCACCTCTGCTCCTTCTTCATGTGCCCTTTCAGC
The DNA here is from genome assembly GCA_018334875.1 of Bacteroidales bacterium. NCBI lineage: Bacteria > Pseudomonadati > Bacteroidota > Bacteroidia > Bacteroidales > Bacteroidales bacterium. Next base: position 1,032 of record JAGXLC010000180.1, read on the forward strand.
AACATTCCAGGCTATCGATTTTTCATTTAAAGCCCCAAATACGATTCCTTTCTTACCGTTTAACAGATTATACGCCATAATATTTTTCAGGTTTAGAGTCTGTCTATAATATCCGCTGGCTGCGTTACGCTCGTTTTTCATGCCAGTCAATGCCATCTGGTAGAGACTCACGGCCGTGCGTCTCTACCAGATGGCATTCAAAACTCGCAAGCCTTGCCAGCGAAAATTCTAGACGAGAATCTTTCAAATCTCTTTGACTTTATGGACAAACACTATCTAAAAACGTGAACAAATTTAAAAGTATAAGGTTTTTTACGGGATCGATTTTTTTCAGGAGTTCCCCAAAAATTCCCTGGCATTCTGGAGAGCAGTATCGGTCAATTCTTCTCCGCTAAGCATCTTGGCTATCTCTTTTATTCTTTCATCACCACTTAGCTGTTTGATATGGGTATGGGTGGATTCATTATCGTCATATTTATAAACCATATAATGATAATCTCCTTTGCTTGCGATCTGGGGAAGATGGGTGATATTCACCACCTGCATGTTCCCTGACATCTCCTTCATAATGGTTCCCATCTTATCCGCTATATCTCCCGAGGTACCCGAATCGATTTCATCAAAGATGATGGTTGGCAATGCTTTGTTTTCTGCAATGGTTGACTTGAGGCTTAACATGAGCCTTGAGAGCTCTCCGCCGCTGGCAACTCTGGAAATTTCCTCCAACTCCACATTCTTATTGGCCGAGAAAAGAAACTTCACATGATCCAGACCATATTCATTGAATGCTTCCAGATCAGTCCGTTGGATCTTAAAGGAGGCATTGGGAATGCCCAGTTCCTTTAACATGGAAGTAATCTTCTTCTCTATGGCAGGAATGCTCTTTTTACGACTTTCAGAGAGCTTTTCAGCCAAACCGGCAAGTTCTTTTCTTTTGGATTCAAGCTTCTTCTCCAGGTCTTCCAGATGAAAATCATAATTATTGATCTCTTCCAGCTTTTTCTCCAGATCATCCCTGATCCCGATCAGCTCTTTTTCTGTTGAGACGCGGTGCTTGTGCTGAAGAGAATAGATATCGTCCAGCCTTTGCCGGATGTATTCAACACGTGAAGGATCATGTTCCACATTCTCATTAAGCATATCGATCTCCTGCGACAGATCCTGAACTTCAATATATGTGCTCTCCAACCGTTCGCTGATATCCTTAACCCTGGAATAATAATCCACAATCTTTCTCAGACTGTCTCCTGCTTCACGTAGCTGGCTTATTACGGATGACTCTTCGTTGTTTAACAAATACGAGGCATTGGTAAGATTAAACTTAATCTCTTCTGCATGATTCAATGTTTCAAGCTCACTTTCCAGTTCTTCCTGCTCTCCCTCCTTCACATTGGCTTTTTCAAGCTGGTCAAACTGAAAGCGATAATAATCATAATCGGCACTGGCTTGTTCCGCTTTTTCTTTTAAATTGTTGTACTGTTTTTGCAGCTCTTTGTATTCCTTATATTTATTTTGGTAATCATGCAGAAGCGCTTCGTTATGGGCGTAGGAGTCAACCACATCCAACTGAAAAACATTGTCTTTTAAAATGAGGTTCTGATGCTGGCTGTGTATATCCACCAGTTGATCTCCAAGTTCTTTCAGCATCCTAATGTTCACCGGCGTATCATTGACAAAAGCCCTTGACTTTCCTTTACTGCTTATCTCCCTGCGTATAATGGTTTCCTCTTCATAATCCAGATCGTGCTTCTCGAAAATTTCCTTTATCCGGGAATTTATAATGTGAAATGTAGCTTCCACAACACACTTTCTGGAATCATCCTTTAATACGGAAGTATCAGCCCTGTTACCAAGAATCAGGGAGAGGGCTCCTATCAATATAGACTTCCCTGCCCCCGTTTCTCCCGTTATTGTAATAAAACCGGGGTAGAACGTGATATGGATCTCATCTATTAGTGCATAATTTTGTATTTTCAAGGATTGAAGCATGGTATGCGGATATTATTCACTCAATATGTTCAGGTAAATTTAACAATAAAGCATGACGGTCCCACTCTACTGCGTAATTTTTTCATATCTTTCGCTATGGGAGGGATCTATCTCTGCCAGGATTTTATATACCCTTTCCGACTCATCCATGGGGGATTCTGAAAATACATTCACGAACTCATTTGATTTGGACTCGACAACCAATTTCATGAAAAACATATGGGGATCAGGCTCCTGCCGATGCACCTCCTGCAACAGCTCTAAACTTTCCGAAATTTCAGCTCTTGCCATGGAAACATTATCATGCATTTTATCAAGCCCCTGTCTATGATATTGATATATGAATTCCCTTACTTCTTCGTACTCATTGTTCAGTATATTCTCCACAAGCCAATACCGGTTTCTTCTGCTTTCATAAGCCTTCCATCCCGATCCGGATGCATTCTGTGCATTGCTCACAATCTGCTGTGCCCTTTGAAAATAGGGCGTTCCTCCTTTCAATTCAAAAGAATCATAGTCCAGGCCTATAATGATATAGGCATAATAAGCCAGAATGGAAGTAAGATTCGATTTAAATTCATTTATATCAAACTCCAGGGGTTCGTTCTCCTGGTATCTGAATTGAATATCAGTGTCCTTGTAGCTAAAAAGTGAGGTGTTATAGGAAGAATTAAACACAGGTCTCCGGGAACTCACTGTCAGGGAGCCGCTGAACTGATCTCCCGAACGGTTTTGCAGATTGATCAATATCTTACATTCGATGCGTTCTTGATTGGAGAACTCATCTTCCGTCCATATCCGGGTATTCATAAACTCATACACATCCTCCTGCAAAGTTTTAAACACCTGCTTATTGGTGCCCTGTATCTGACTGGAAAGAATCTGAACATTGCATCTAAATTCCTGGGCAATTCCTGAAAACTGGATCAGAACAAATAAAACTGCCAAATAAAATGCCTTCTTTTTCATCTGCCTTGAATTTCAATAATTTTTTGAACAATATCTCCGGCCACATTTTTTTTGGATTTCAGCTCAAACTCTTCAACCTCCCGGTGTTTATCTATAATCTTTATCTTGTTGGTGTCGAACTGAAACCCGGAACCCTCCTCACCCAACTTATTCAATACGATATAATCGAGATTTTTATTTTCTAATTTCTGAACTGCATACTCCATCTCATTATGGGTTTCCAAGGCAAAACCTACCAATAACTGATTTTCTGTCTTCATTGAACCCAGCTCCCGGGCGATATCTTTCGTCGGTTCCAGCTCTATGCTCCATGTTTCTCTGCTCTTTTTCACCTTCTTGTCAAACACACCGGAGGATTTGAAATCGCTCACGGCAGCCGATAATACGGCGCCATCAGCATCCGGAAACTTATCCGTTGCCTCCCTGTACATCTCATCGGCTGAGGTAACCCGGATCAGGTTAATATTCGCACCATGGGTTGTTAAATGGGTAGGACCTGTTATCAGATCAACCTTTGCTCCGCAGGAAGCTAGTGCCTCTGCAATGGCGAACCCCATTTTCCCGGAACTGTAATTGCCAATAAATCTTACCGGATCAATGCCTTCATAGGTGGGTCCGGCCGTGACGATATAGTGTCTGCCGGTTAAGGTTTCTTTCGCAGAAAAATGCTGTTTTATTTTTTCAACAATACGTTCGGGCTCTTCCATTCTTCCCTTGCCCGAGAGTCCGCTGGCCAGCTCACCGGTAGCTGCCTCAATAACAATATTGCCGTATGACCGGAGTGTTTCTATGTTTTTCAGATTGGCCGGATGTTGATACATATCCAGATCCATAGCAGGTGCCACCATAACATCACATTTTGCCGACATATAGGTGGTAAGCAGTAAATTATCCGCGATACCACCGGCCATTTTTCCTATTGTGTTGGCCGTAGCGGGGGAAATAATGTAGAGATCGGCCCATGAGCCCAAATCCACATGGCTGTTCCATTCACCATTCTCAGGATTAAAAAAATCAAGCAGAATGGGATTCCTGGAAAGGGTGGCCATGGTGAGCGGAGTAATAAATTCTTTGGCGTATCTTGTCATCACAACCTTCACCTCAGCGCCTTCTTTCACCAGCAACCTAACAAGCATAGCAGCTTTATAAGCTGCTATGCTACCCGTTATACCGAGAAGTATATGTTTTCCATTAAGAGGTGCCATCCTGATTATATCTATTCTTTCTTATTGCCTTCCTCAGGCTGGGTATGCTCATGTCCGGTTTTTGGATTCCGGAAATAGATCTTACCTTCCATATACTCCTGAAGGGCAATCAGCGTCGGCTTGGGCAGACGTTCATAAAACTTGGAAATCTCAATCTGTTCTTTATTTTCAAAAATTTCTTCCAGATTGTCCGTATAAGAGGCAAACTCTTCCAGTTTGCTGTTCAGCTCTTCCTTCATTTCCGCACCAATCTGATTCGCTCTCTTTGAAATAATCACAGCAGCTTCATACACATTCCCTACCCCTTCTTCCAGCTTTTTTATATCCTGTGTAACAGTTGTAGCCGGAGCTTTGGTCTTTTTATAATCCATACCTCTAAATTTTTTTAATTTTCCAGATTCCTTTGTGTCGTATCGTATATTTTTTCTACTTCCTTACTATGTTCACTATTGGGATACTCACTTGTAAACGTATAATAGGTATCCAGTGTTTCCTGAAAACGCTCTTTTTCCTTGCTCTGAACGCTGTTGGAAGCAAGCAGGAATCTCGACCTGAGTATCAGGTACCGGATATCCTCACGGTGGGTAGTGTTTGGATAACGTTTCAGGCAATTCTCCAATGCAACAACAGCCGCCTTATAATCACCCATATCATAATAAAGCTTGGCCGCATTATATGCCTTCATGGCAAGCTTGTCCCGCAACTCATTGATATATTCATGGCACTCCGCCACCTTAGGATGATCGGGATGCCTTGTAATAAACAAATTGAATTTTTCAATGGCCTTTCTCGTGTAACCCTGATCCAATGCAGGACGGGGTGACAGCTTGTAATTACATAAGGCGCTTAGAAATTCAGCATCATCAGCCCATTCGTGATTTTCAAATGTCTCGTGAAACTGTTGAAAATGATGCTCGGCCAAAATGTAATTTTCTTGTTGATAATAACTGTCTGCCAAATAATATGAAACGGTATCCGCCCTGTCGGTAGCTTTTAACACGGAATTCAACTGTTCGAACAATCCCTGGGCCTTTACATAATCCCCCTCATTGTAATACTCCAGGGCTCTGTTGTATTTCAGTTTATAGTTCGAACTTTTCAGGAGCTTGTCGTATTGGCATGAACCTGCCACTCCCCCTATTATCAGAAACAGTAGTGCTATTTTGATGAATTGCTTAAACATGGTGCAAAATTAATTTATTCCAATCGAATAATAAAATCATTCCAACATTAACGGCACGATATTATAAAATATTTTTTGCAATTTGTAAATTGATAAAAAAAACATACTTTTGTCTATCTTTTAATAATAGCGCGTCAAATATAAAAATTACACACTGTGGATATATTTAATAAGATCAAAAAAGACAAAGGACCTCTGGGCCAATATATGAAAGAAGCCCACGGGTATTTTGCATTTCCGAAGCTGGAAGGAGAGATTTCACCCAGGATGAAATTCAGAGGCAAAGAGGTATTGACATGGAGCCTGAATAATTACCTCGGACTGGCCAACCATCCGGAAGTCAGGAAAACAGATGCAGAAGCAGCCAAAGAATACGGAATGGCTTATCCGATGGGTGCCAGGATGATGTCGGGACAAACCAGCAAACATGAAGAGCTGGAACAAAAGCTGGCAGAGTTTGTTGGAAAACAGGACGCTTTTCTTCTGAATTACGGCTATCAGGGGATGGTTTCTATAATCGATGCCCTGGTCAACCGAAACGATGTAATCGTTTACGATTCCGAAAGCCATGCCTGCATACTGGATGGTCTGCGTCTTCATATGGGCAAAAGATTTGTATATCCCCACAATAATATTGAAAAGCTTGAAAAACAACTGGAAAGAGCTCATAAACTTGCTGAGAAAAACGGTGGCGGCATTCTGGTCATTACAGAAGGTGTATTTGGCATGGCAGGCGATCTGGGTAAACTTGACAGCCTCGTAAAACTGAAAGAAAAATACAATTTCAGGCTACTCGTTGATGACGCTCATGGATTCGGTACCATGGGACAAACAGGAGCAGGGACCGGTGAGCATTTTGGAGTACAGGATCAGGTAGATGTTTACTTCGCCACCTTTGCCAAATCAATGGCCGGGATCGGCGCTTTTGTTGCTTCTGAGGAAGATGTTGTAAACTATCTCAGGTACAATATGCGTTCCCAAACTTTTGCCAAATCTCTGCCTATGCCTATGGTCATAGGTGCTTTGAAACGGCTGGAACTCCTGAAGAATAACCCCGAATTGAAGGACAATTTATGGATGATAGTTGATGCCCTCCAGAAAGGCCTGAAAGAATCCGGCTTTGACCTGGGCAATACCGAATCACCGGTAACCCCGGTATATCTGTCTGGAAGTATCCCCGAGGGGTCCAACATCATCATGGACCTGAGGGAAAATTACAATCTATTCTGCTCTTTGGTCGCTTATCCGGTCATTCCCAAGGGCGAGCTTCTGATAAGGCTTATCCCGACAGCCGCCCACAAGCTTGAAGATGTAGAATACACCATCAAAGCATTCAAGGAAGTGCATGAAAAACTTCAGAACGGACAGTATCAGTCGGAACATATAGCGAAAGTAAGCTAAAGAAAAGAGACAAGACAGTAAAGAAGTAAGCAGTAAGCAGGAAAGAAGTAGACAGTAGACAGTAGGCAGTAAAGAAGTAGGCAGTAGGCAGTAGGCAGTAAGCAGTAGGCAGTAAGCAGTAAGCAGTAAGCAGTAAGCAGTAGGCAGTAAGCAGTAAGCAGTAAGCAGCAGTAAGCAGGATAAGACAACAGCGAAGAGGCTAAAGGTAGGTAGTAGAGACACAAGGCTTGCGTCTCGGAGATTATAGGCAAGAAAAAGGGAAGACGAGAAAACAGGAAGAAGGGAAATGTAGTTATGAGTTGACAGTAAAGAGACAAGACACAAGCGAAAAGACACAAGAATCAAGTTACAAGAGACATAACATAAGAAATAAGGCTCAGCGAACCTAAACCCGCATGGCTTGGTCATGCTTTTGTTGTGTAAGATTACTGCAAGCGGATTTTATTCCAAAATAACCATTT
>JAGXLC010000181.1 GCA_018334875.1 Bacteroidales bacterium
AAGAAAGATACAGGGGATATATGGAATTCCGGGAAGATCGGCTCCGGTCAGTCATTACACATCGCTTATGAAGGACCCGACCTTAAGCCGGCCACCCGATATTACTGGAAAGTAAAAATATGGGACAGCCAGGGAAGGGTTTCTCCTTACAGCGACATTCAATGGTTTGAGACCGGTTTATTGAAAAAGGAAGACTGGAAAGCAAACTGGATTTCCACCAGTGCATGGGAAAAAGGGGTTCCACCTGCCAATCCGGCCCCTTACTTCAGGAAATCTTTCGAAATCAACCAGAGCATCGAACAAGCGAGGATGTATATATCCGGTCTGGGATATTATGAATTTTACATCAATGGTCAGCGGGTCGGAGACCATCAGTTGGATCCGGCAGTAACCGATTATGAAGAGCGGGTAAAATATAACACCTATGATGTCGGAAAATATCTGAAAAAGGGCAAAAATGTCATGGTGGTTGTTCTGGGACATGGATGGTACAACCAGCACTCCCCTTCCGCCTGGGATTTTCATAAGGCCCCCTGGCGCGAGAGTCCGGTTTTCACAGGGCAATTGCAATACAAGGATGTCAAGGGACAAAAACATACTGTAATAAGCGATAATACCTGGGAATATAAACGAGGACCTATAGTTTACAACAGCATTCGCAACGGGGAGTTTTATGATGCAGGAAAATATAGTGAGCAGTGGTTTCTTCCAGGCTATGACGATAAGAGCTGGACCGGGGCGCTGGAAGTATCCGGTCCCAAAGGAAGGCTATCTGCCCAGAAACTTCCACCCATGCGCATTATAAAAACACTGGAAGTAGAGGAAATTACCCAACCCCAACCGGGAACATGGGTTTTCGATTTTGGTCAGAACATAGCCGGATGGACAAAGCTTAATGTGAAAGGTGCTCGCGGAGATACAGTAACCATAGAACACGGTGAACGATTATATGAGGATGGCACCCTGGACCAGGAGGAACTCAGCCGGTTTGTCAATGAAGGTCCTACCCAAACCAATAAATATACCCTTAGCGGAGAAGGAACAGAAACCTGGGAGCCTTCCTTCAGCTATCACGGCTTCCGGTATGCATCCGTAACCGGTTTACATGAAGCTCCCGATTCATCCACTCTGAAAGCACAAGTTGTGCATACGGATTTCGATACCGCGGGTACCTTTTTCTCTTCCGATAGCGTATTGAATCAAATTCACCGGAATACCCAATGGTCGTATCTGGGCAACTTTCATGGCTACCCGGAGGATTGTCCACACCGTGAAAAGATCGGCTGGTCGGGTGATGGGCAGGCGGCAGCGGAGGTTGGTTTTTGGAATTTTCACTCTACCACAGCCTATCGGAAGTGGCTCGATGATTTCCTGGATGAACAAAGGGCCAGCGGAGAGCTACCCGGTATCATTCCTACCAGCGGCTGGGGGTATACCAGAGGGGAAGATACGGTATTGGGTTATGGTCCCCAGTGGGAAGGCGCGTTTGTTACCATACCCTGGAACATTTACCTCTATAAAGGAGACGAACGAATACTAAGACGATACTACGATGGAATAAAAAAATACATGGGTTACCTGGAATCCCAGGCAGACAATTACCTTCTCAACGGCGGCATCAATGATCATAAATATGTGGATACCCCCACCGAACCACCGATCATCGCATCATCATACTTCTACCACCTTACCAGAATAACCGCAAAAATGGCTGCTGTCATGAATCATGAGGAAGACAGACGGCACTACAAAGATCTGGCCAGGAATATAAAAAAGGCCTATAATAAAAAATACTACCACCCGGAAGACCAGACATACGGTAACGGAGGCCAGACCTCGCTGGCCATGGCCCTTTATTTCGGTCTGGTAAAAGAACAGAATGAGCAAGAGGTTCTGAACAGCTTGGTGGAAGAGATAAACAATCAGGACAATCATTTCGATGCAGGTGTGATAGGGGTCAAATGCCTGATCAACGTACTTACGGAACATGGGTTAACCGACCTGGCCTATGAGATGATCACCCAAAAAACCTATCCGGGATATGGAGACTGGATCGAACGGGGAGCGACTACCCTGTGGCAAACATGGGACGGATCGATGTCAAGAAACCACATCATGTTCGGCAGTGTGGACGAATGGTTTTTTGAAGCCCTGGCAGGGATCAAAATTGATCCGGAACATCCCGGTTTCAAACATTTTTACCTGAAGCCGCAAATACCGGAAAAACTCACTCATGCCCAAGCCAGGCATCATTGCATGTATGGTGAAATTAAGAGTGCATGGAGAAAGAAAGAAAATGGCACTGCATTTAAATTTAATGTGCCCTTCAACACCTCGGCCACCATCACACTGCCCGCTGATAAGGGTAAGGAAATTCTGGAAGGAGACGCTCCCCTTTCAGAACAGCAAAACATAGAAATAATCAGCCGAAAAGCAGGAAAAGTGGTAATGAAGCTAGGCTCCGGAAGCTATGATTTCCTGGTAAATTGACAAAACTTTGGAATTTTGGTTTCGATTGGATATTTTTAAAAGATAAATCGTACTAAAATGTACCATCATGAAAACACATCAAAATCACTTTCTGTTTGGCCCGATTCAACATTTGGGCCGGATGATTAAACCTGTTATTGTCAATATTCAGGATTTTTTGAAAAAATTAAATCACCGGAGCCAACTACCTTTCAACAGGCCAAAACAAAAGGCTGATTTTTCCGTCTCTGCGGTAAAAAAAACACAAAGCCGCCGGCAAGCATTGAAAAAACTGGCTTTTCTGCCTTTCCTGGGTGGTTTTGCCTGGACATTTTTAAGTCCAAAAGAATCTTCCGCTTCAGAGATTGTGCCGGTTCCTGACAGTTGTGGTACCTTTAAACGAAAACCTCTTGAGGAACTGGAAGGGGAAATCCCCCGGGGGAAACTTGGTAATAAATCGGTCAGCCGGTTGATCCTGGGAAGCAATCCTTTTTGTGGTTATGCACACAGCCGGGATCTCAAATACACTTCCTCCCTGTTCAGGGCATATTTCACCGAAGAAAAATTAATTGAGACCATTCGTCTGGCAGAACAGGCAGGGATCAATACGTTAAACCTGTGTACATGGGAGCAACAACATCTTATAAACCAATACAACAAGCAAAACGGCAGCAACCTTCATACCATGATGCAGGTGCGGCCGACAAAAGATGACCTTTACAGCGATATCGACCGGTCGATCGATCTGGGTGTAGATTTTATTCAGATCAGGGGCGTTGAGGGTGACATCTTTGCGCGTGACGGTGATGCCGGTCTGTTGCAAAAATGTGTGGATCATACCAGGCGGCAAGGTTACCCGGTAAGCGTAGGGGCCCATGATGTTCATACATTCTATGCCTGCGATGAAGCGGGAATCGAAGTGGATTTCTATTTCAAAACCCTGCACCATGACCGGTACTGGTCGGCACTGTCCAAAAAGGACCGGCTTCCGTTTGGTGTGCAGGGACCTAAAAATACAGACCGCAATCCTTATCACGACAATATGTGGTGCCTTTTCCCGGAAGAAACGGTAAACTATATTCAAAAGCTGAAGAAACCCGTAGTAGGATTTAAGGTACTGGCCGGCGGGGCAATTTTCCCGGATGAAGGCTTTCAGTATGCCTTTGACAATGGAGCCGACTTTATCTGTGCAGGGATGTGCGATTTCCAGATTGTAGAAAATGTCAATGCTGCCATTCGCGCCATTGAAAAAGCAAACAACCGCCAGCGGCCATGGTATGGCTAATGAAAGATAGATTAAGCGCAAAGGCTTCAGGATAAATGTTAAAGACAGCGTTTACCCGTGAAGCCCTATTACTGTAAGGTCCATGGGCCTCTTTTGCGGCACCAAATCCTTTTATTCCGAAGGAGTGATCAGCACCGCCCACTGGCCGTCCCCAGGAGTTTCCAACGTAAGCCTATTCCCCCCGTTAAGGGGCTCAGCTTCATGCCATGCAGAATTTGATATATCCAACCATCGCTTCTCCCATTCTCCGGTAGAATAGTTTATAGTAAGTTTACAATCGCCCCCGTCGGGAAAGTAAACTGCGTATTGTTCATCTTCTTCAGCTATGCAGTAAGCTTCATTAAGTCCGCGATTGTTCATAAAATGATTTGCAGGTTCGCATGAAAATATATCAAAATTTTCCATAAACATCCTCATGCTTTTGATATGGGTTTGTGCCAAATCACTCAACCCAAGTCCAAAATATTGTTTCGAAGGTCCCGGACGGTGAAAACGTGCTGATGCACAGCCTCCGAATATATTCCTCCAGAAACGACGCGTACCTTCTTCCACACTAGTAGTCCAACTTCCAATAGTTCCCCCGTAAATTTTCACGTTGTTAAGGGGTTTGGGGTTCTCCCTGATCCGGTTACGCACCGACATGATCAAATCGTAGTGTTTCTGACCATCGTTGGCATTGTTCTGGGAAATTTCAAAAAAATCATAGTGCTCGTTATCCATCAACAAACTGACCTGTTCCCGGGAAGTAAAATCACTGTTCCGGCGCATATCCGTCAGGAAGACTTCTTCATCCCTTTCATCGGCTTTCCGCCTGATGAATCGTGCCCAGTATTTTCCCCATTCAGCGGGCTCTCCTATCTCGTTGTTCATACAATATAAAACATTGGGATAATCAAGACTTACAGATAGAATCTTTTCAACGAACTTTTCCTGATACTGACGAATAACGGCAATATCTTTAAGCTTCGGCACAGTATGAAAAAATACATGATCGGTAGGTTCTGCTTTGGAATGATACTCAATTTGTATATCCAGCCCGGATTCTTCTGCCGTGTAATTGACATTCAGCCTGGGATTAAAGGGATTGCTTTCCCATCCTGCATTATTGGGGCCAAATCCTAAGGGAGCTTCGGTTTTAAAATAGTCCCACGGATCCCAAATCTCAACCTGCACGATGATGTCCCGCTCTGCAGCAAGATTAAGCAGATTTTCGAAGCGATCCCAATATTCCTCATCCCACTGCTCAAGATCGTAAAGACCATTTTCCAGTTTTTTAAAAGGCCACCTGTTCCCCGGATTGCGACTACTCATGGTATTCCGTATGTAATTTCCACCGGCCGATTGTAAAGCATCGAGATGCCCTTCCAGTCCGTCGGGGTGATTAAAAAGGTTATCCTCCTTTGAACCTCCGAGAAGCAATAAAGGCTCACCATCATATTCCCAGTAAAAGGGATTTTCTTCAGATATTTGAATGGATTCTTTCTGTTCATAATCCCTGGTAGAATCACAGGAAATAATGAACAATAGCGTAACAACCATTAACGATAACAGTTTGAAACTACCAATTTTATTCATAGCTTATATTTTTAAGGTTAGACTTTTTCATTTTAATCCCTTGTAATTGTAATTGAATGTGACTATTCCCAAAAAATCGACAAAAACAGCAGTTCCTGTAGATACCGGAAAACATTGAAACGGAGGATCAGGGTCGTTCAGCCGTAACCGGGTTGTTCATTACAACAAAAAAGTCATTTATTATGCCGTAAATGTCGAACCACTCCCAGATGGTTATTTTGCGTGAATTGTCGGGTCGTTCAACCCATTGTCCGTCTGTATAGACCGGAGCAGGATGCTTGTAACTTTCTGCCCAATCCGAATTCTTCACAATGGCCACAGCAGCCTGGTCGAACAGCGGCCTGCTGGGTGGATTGCCCCCCATATCGTACATCTCGAAAAGGTTTGCCGAATAATCTCCCCAGGTATAGAACTCACCGCCGTGTCGACCGGTAACAGGTTCAGAAATTTTCGAACCCTTTTCGGGCATCCTTTGAAGCATCTGTGCCTGTGAAACCTTAACGGCATCTGTGCCCGATGGATCCCCATAGCGGACGGTCACCATCTCAAAGGGAACATCTACATCAAGTATGTAGTTCATTGCCTCAATATCCCATTCCAGGTTATGTTCTCCAGGTTCCGGATAATTGGCCCCCAACCACACGATCCTTATATTTTCAGCTATTGATGGCTCTTTTTTAAGGGCAAGAGCAATATTTGTCAATTTGCCCACAGGTAACAAAATCAGTTCCTGATCCCGCTCTTTGAGAGCCTGTTCAATTATGAAATTTACCGCCTCATGGCCATCAAATTCACCTTCATGGATATTGCCCTCTATCTCATCGAATGAACCCTGGGCGCCCGTATGAAGAGGTATCCGGTTCCACACCCCGCAAAGTTGCATCACCCGTTTTGCCTCATCATAGTGGTCGCTTACGGATGAGTATGTGACTCCGTCCCTTGGATCGCTGGTTGCATTTACTGTCACCCCCTCGACGGCAAAGTCATCGCCGCTGAAAAACAGGTAGGCCAGGGCATGTTGGTCGTCCACCTCGTTGTTTGCATCGGTATCAATAATGACATGATGCCGGAAGGATTCTTTCCCGGCATCTTCTGTTCTCCCGCAGCTTGAAAGAACAAGTGTTGCTGCCATGGCCATTAATATAAGTTGGCCGGCAATTTCCCTGTTAAAAAGTAATCTGAATCTAATAACTGATTTTTTCATAATGAAGTAAAAAATTGAGATACGCATATCTTTAATGTCAATCTTACGGAGTTTCCAGGTATAAAATTACAAAATTAATTTTAATCAATATTAATAAGAACCTGATCCAATGCAAAACCAATGAACATGGGATATGACCAACTGCTGTAGCCTCTGCCCGTATCTCCCTTGTATCGTTGTAATTCTGATTTTATAACCGCCTCCATGGGTTTTGCCTTTTCACCGATCCTTCTCAGGGAGATGGCTGCCTGCAGAACCAACCACGGCTTATCTCTGGCTTTCAGATGTTTCTCAAGAACGGGAAGGGCTTTTTCACTCCGGTTCCACTTGCACAACAATTCTGCGGCCTTGATCTGAACAATCGGGGAAGGATCATCCAACAATGATTTTACTTCATTTTCTGCTTTTTCAACCTGTTCACCGTGTGCAATCAATCCAACCACACCCCAAAAACGAACCCCGCTATCTTTATCAGACAACCCGGCAATCAGTTCATCCGTCTCCACATCAGCTTTTCCTATTTTTTCGGCAGCATTGAGGAGATCTTTAAGCTGATAATCTGCAGACTGTGCATACTCGTAGGGAGTGCTACCTCTGGCCCTGCGCATCATCTCGGCCTCATTCAGGAAACCGATATCTCTTGTCGAGATTATTTTATTTTTCAATCGCTTCCTCATTTGCTTAAGCTTATCGCTATAAGCGGATGAATCTGCAATATTGTTGAGTTCATGTGGGTCTTCTTCAAGATTATATAATTCTTCGGCCGGTTTGGGCTGAAAGAACTTTCTGGCGTATCCGGTTAATTTACCCGCTTTCCGAAGCCGGCGAAGTTCTCTGAAACTCGCCTTTTCTTCATCAAATATCAGCGCGTCGGTTACATAAGAATGATGGGGCATGTAATTCCGGATATAGATGTAATCATCGCTGAGTATTGCCCTGGATACATCGTAAACATCGTCTGCCCGGCTACGCGAGGCATACAGGTACTGTCGCTCTTCAGGCAAATCGTTCCCGAGAAATGCTTTCCCCTGCATGTGATCAGGAATATCCACATCGGCCAGGTTGAGCACTGTTGGAGCCAGATCAACAAAACTCACCATAAGGTCTGATTTAGAACCCGGCTCCTTCGGGATCAGGTCCCGGTATTTTTCAGGTACCCTGACGATCATGGGAACATGCAGGCCTGACTTGTAGAGCCACCGCTTATAACGCGGCATGCCATAACCATGATCCGCGTAAAAAAATATGATGGTCTCGTCATACAGACCGTCTTCCTTTAACTGATCAATCAAATCTCCCACCCGTTTGTCAAGAACGGTGATCAAATCGTATTGCCGGGCCCAAAGCTTTCGCATTTCAGGGGTATCAGGGAAATAGGGCGGCAAATTGATTTTTTCGGGGTCATGTCGTTTCTCCAGGTTCTTATAATCCTCCGGCTGATAATTGTTGACATGTCCTTCGTGCGTTACCCCGTAATTGAAGACACTGAAAAAGGGATCACCCTCCGGACGATACTCCCAGTGGGCGCTGTCGGTACCATTGTGATCCCACATCCCGGCCGGTGAAAAGTTGTAATCGGTTTTTCCGCTGTTGGTGCAGAAATAGCCGGCCTGATCCAGGTATTCAGGAATGCCTTTGACCTTATCCGGTATGGGGATCTCCGAACGAAGATGCTGTGTGCCCAGTGACGTAGCATGCATA
>JAGXLC010000182.1 GCA_018334875.1 Bacteroidales bacterium
GCGAAGAACCCACTTATACACTGCGCGAAGTGGTACTGGGGGCATCGCTTGGGGAAGAATACATCGTGAAAAAAGGACTGGAGGAAAATGAAGAAGTAGTAACGCATGGAACATTTGCAGTGGATGCAGCTACCCAAATGGCAGGCAAATCCAGTATGATGAATCGCCGGGGCGGAAAAACCTCAGAGGGTCATGATCACCATCAGATGGAAGAAGAGGAGACGGATCAAAACAAACCAATGGCCGAAATGCCTGGCAATGATGTCAAATGGCCTGAATCACAATTAGATTCATATCAAGATTTAACAAATCACTACATGGCATTGAAAAATGCACTGGTAAACGATCGAAAAGATACTGAAAATGCAAACAAAATGCTTGATGCGCTGGCCTCAATAGATATGAAGGCCTTTTCTCAAGAGGCCCATTCGAGATGGATGAATCTCTACAATAAACTCGAGAACAATGCTGAAGCAATAGCAAAAACTGAAGAGCTGGAGGCACAGCGAAAACATTTCATAGCCTTATCTGATGCCATGATCAATTTGGTAAAAACATTTAATGCACCTGATGATATCCTCTTTGTTCAATTTTGCCCTATGGCTGATGACAATCAGGGAGCTTTCTGGCTGAGTTCGGAAGATCAGGTCAGAAATCCGTACTTTGGGGATCAGATGCTCACATGTGGGGAAGTGAGAGAAAAGGTGGAAAAGCAATGAAGTACAAACTAAAAACCGGAAAAATATTAAACGCTGATGCAGTCCCAGCGGACGTCAGGTTTACCCGTGCGTGCCTTTATCTGTCAATTGTGCTTGTGACCTCAAGGGGCCTCTATGCAATCTTCCGGATCGGATACATTGGTACCATCGGTTGCCCTGGTATTGCAGGGTCCGCCTTTAATGAAGGAAGAGCAGGCATTTGAAAAGGCGAAGAGCGATACACTAAACTGTTGTGGCTCTACCTGTAACAAACAATAAATCAAGTTTACTGGTAGAAAACAAAAACTTGAAAACCTTGGAGACCAAAATACTCAATAACAATACTTTTTTAAAAGCATAAAAACATTTCATTCGGTTAACAGTTTATTAAAGCTTTGAATTCCAATTTGATTTACATGCTAAATTCATACACTCTGCTTGTATTGCCATGGAACCCGCATGTTAATCATCTCCTTGTTGTAAAGGTTCCTAGATGCGGGTTTCATTCGTGTAACAGTTTATTAAAGTTCTGTAGTTCAATTAAGCAATATTTCAAAGTTCGAATTTTGTGCTACCCTACCAGGGAACCCTCATGCTTTATTCATCGCCTTATTGTGAAGGTCGCTGCATGCGGGTTTCATTATTTATTTTGAAGACGTTTGGGATTTGAACAAAAATGTTCTTAATTTGTCCTACTAATTCGATAGTATAAATAAGATAAATAAGACTAAAATTCTAAAAATGTATTTATTATGAAAAAACTAGCAATTTTATTGAGCCTGATTATAACCGTTACAGCTACATTTGGCCAATCAACCGGAGAATCAACAGAAAAAGACAACAGCCGGGCATTGCAGTATTTTAGAAAACCCGGATACGAAGGGCTGAATGTCTTCGAAACGCCAAAAGAAAAGGGGGTTGAATATGACGGTGTGGATGTACGTTTAGGAGGCGATTTTGCATTACAATTTCAGGGTTTGAATCATTCTAATGCGTCAGGAGCACCGCAATTGATCGAGTTGGGTAACAACATCAACCTGCCCACCGCAAATTTAAATCTGGATGTACAACTCCAGAGAGGAATGCGATTGCACCTGAGGACCTATCTCAGTTCCCGTCATCACCCTGATTCATGGGTAAAAGGAGGTTACCTGCAGGTAGACAGGCTGGATTTCCTTAAAGAGGGAATGGCCTCAGACTTCATGGATATAGCTACTTTCCGCACAGGTGTTGATGAACTCAATTACGGTGATGTGCATTTCAGAAGGAGTGATAATGCCACAACAATATACAACCCCTTTGTAGGGAATTATATTATGGATGCCTTTACTACTGAACCCTTCCTGGAAATTAATCTTCAACCCGGGGACTTCATCATAGTAGGAGGGTTAAGCAACGGGCTGCTCAACCCTACGGTAAACAAAGCAGTAACCCAATGGGGTACCGGTGAATATCTCGGAACTGCAGAGTGGAAAAATACCCTCTATGGTAAACTGGGAATAGATAAACAGGTAAACAATAACTTACGGGTCCGTCTGACCGGCTCATTCTACAGTGCACCGGGAGCAGATAACGGCGATCACCTTTATGGAGGTGACAGGGCCGGATCCCGCTATTACGACGTCTTTGGGTATATTGCAGCAGACTCTTCTTCTGTGAACACTGATTTTACAAGTGGCCGTTTTAACCCAGGTTTCGCCAAAGAAACAGCCTTCCAGATCAATCCGTTTGTAAAATTCGGAGGCCTCGAATTCTTCGGCGTGTTTGAACAAACCATGGGTAATAACGGAGAAGACAACAGAGAAGACGGTAAATTTACACAAATTGGAGCCGAGCTCCTTTACCGGTTTGGTTCCTGGGATCAATTCTATGTTGGTGGAAGATATAACTCTGTTTCCGGGCATGATGAATATGCTGAAGGTGGAGATGAACCTGACACCAAAAAAATCGACAGAATAAACTTTGGTGGCGGTTGGTTTATGACAAAAAATACCTTGGTGAAGTTAGAATATGTGAAACAACAATACAATGAGAATTTTGCAAATCCTTGGACCGGAGCACCAAGCAATATTACTGAAGGCCAATTCAGCGGGATAGTTCTTGAAGCTGTTATAGGATTTTAAGTATGAAATTTAACACAAAGACCCGATACGGAATTAGAACAATGCTTGAGATAGCATTACAAACAGAGCAGGGGATTTTCCAGAAAGAGATTTCAGAAAAACAAAAGATCTCTTTTAAGTATCTGGATCAGATCATTGCTTCATTAAAGGCTGCAAAACTGATCACAAATGTCAAAGGCAAAAAAAGTGGTTATATCCTTACCCGAAAAGCTGAAGAAATTACACTGTATGATATTTACAGGGCGTTTGAGCCGGATATGAGCATTGTGGATTGCCTTTCAGAAAGCATACATTGTCCGGATGAAAATTTTTGTGCCCCAAGGGATTTCTGGTTGGGGCTGAATACTCAAATCATTGAGTATCTTATGCGATATACACTTAAAGATTTGGTCGAAAGGCAACTGGCATATAATTCTCAGACAAGTAATGGGTTACAGCAGGAAGAGGGCGGATAACCAAATAAAAGAACAAGTAAGTACTTAAAACATTATAGATATGGCCTCTGAGGTTTCTTAAAAGAGGATTGCAGCGAGAAGAAGAATTTGAATAATCCTCCGATTTTAAACTTTATCGGACATTTTGTAAAATTTAAACAAAAAAGGGAAAAAATGAAAAATAAACACATAAAATTTAGCACCAGGATGATATCCAGGTTTATTACCTTGATATTGATCCATATGATCATTGCCATACCAGCAATGTCTCAGGAAAGCATTCAGCTCAGTATTGCTTCCAACACAGAATTATCTTTTGATGGAACTTCCAACGTACACGACTGGGATTCTGAGATTACCGAACTTACAGGACAGGGAGCATTTGCTCAATCCCTTCTTAATGGTAGTAATTCCCAGGAAAACCCGGTAAAAGATGTTAAAGTGAGCATACCGGTAAAAAGCATTGAAAGCGGTAAGAACAAGATGAATGACATTATGTATGATGCACTCAAAGCGGAAGAACATCCTGAAATTGAATATGAGCTGATCAGTTCAGAAGTCATTCAAAAATCAGGAAACGAATTCACACTTCAAACAAATGGTTATTTGACGGTTGCAGGAGTAACAAAACAGATTGCCCTGCAGGTAAAGGGAAAACAATTGGATGATCAAACCATTCAGTTTACCGGTAGCAAAAATTTAAAGATGACAGATTTTAATGTAGATCCCCCAAAGGCATTATTTGGAGCCATAAAATCGGGAGATGAAGTTGATGTAAAATTTACGGCGGTATTTTCAAAATAATTACGAAAACATCATGCCAGGGATAGCAGGTGATACCCTTTTTTTCAGCTTTCAATAACATTATTTGGTAATTTGAAAGCAGACAAAAAATAATCAGAGCGAAAAAAGGATTTGAAACGTAGGTTTTCCCAATTTTCCCAAAACTAAAAAAGGGGTTGGATGCCTGAATTTATAATAAAAAAGACCGGCACAAGACTGTGCCGGTCTTTTTACAATGAAAATGTTCTTATTATAGTTCCTTAGGATGCTTACCATCCAGAAAATGCTTTTCAATCTTCTCGAGTGAATGACCTTTAGTTTCAGGTATATAGGAATAAATAAAGATAAGACCTATAATACCTACTACTGCATAGATAAAGAAAGCGCCTCCGGGATTAACAAGCATGCCGTCTCCTGCCGGATGGGGCATTTCGCCTGTAACCGCTCTGCCAAGCGAAAGGAATGTATTGGCGATTAAAAAGTTAGCCACCCAATTCACCATTGTAGCAATACTCATGCCAAGACCCCGGATCTTTGTAGGATAAATCTCTGATATCAGAACCCATGCAATAGGTCCAAGGCTCACAGCAAAGAAAGGTATATAAACGATCATGCTAACAAAAGAAACCCACTTAAGTGCAGCACCTCCAACTGACTGATAAAATGTAAAACTTATACCCATAGCAAGAAGGGCCACAATCATTCCAATCAATCCCAAATAAAGCAATGGTTTTCTTCCCCAGCGATCAATCAAATAAATCGCCACCACAGTAAACAATACATTAACAAAACCAATGGGAAGAGAGGGCAGTATGGCATTGAAGACAGGGTCACCTGTTTCCGCTCCAAAACCGGCCATCTCAAAAATTGTCGGTGAATAATAAATAATGGTATTGATACCGGTAAGCTGCTGCACAAGCATAATTCCAACGCCAATGATTAAAGCAGGCCGTACCCACTTTGCTCCAAGCACTTTAAATATACCAGGTTGTTCTCTTTCTTTCTCAATATTGATTTTTATCTGATCTAAAACTTCATTCCGTTTGGGCTCCCCTACTCTATCCAGAACCTTTCTGGCATCATCCTCACTTTTATGGTTCATAAGCCATCTCGGTGTTTCCGGCAGGAAGAACATACCAATGAACAATACCAGGGAAGGAACCAAACCAACCAGGAACATCCAGCGCCATCCTTCTTCATAGCCGGCAAAGCCCAGATCTACTAAATAAGAAACAAAAATTCCCACTGTAATGGCCAATTGGTTAATAGACACCAACGCTCCGCGAACATGGGTGGGAGAAATTTCTGAAATGTAAAGGGGTACGGTATAAGAAGCAACACCAATAGCAATACCAATAATTCCCCTCCAGATAATAAGAGCAGCAACACTGTTTGCTGCAGCAAGACCAACCGAACCTACCGCAAATATAAAGGCGGTAATAATCAGTACCTTTTTACGGCCTAACTTGTCCGTAATCCTCCCACTGCTCAATGCTCCAATGGCAGCGCCAAGAACCGTTATACTAACAATCCACTCTTGTGTCCTTTCGGGCAACTGAGTCATCCCATTAATCACCAGGTTCGGGTCGTCTTTAATGAGCAGCAGAGCCCCGGAGATTACACCCGTGTCAAATCCAAATAGTAGACCTCCGAAAGCTGCAATTGCAGCGATCAGAATCACATAACTTTTGTTATAAGACTTTGATTTTGCCATAAAATTGAATTTTTATTTGGTTTAGATTAAATAATAATTTTTCAGTTCAAATATAATCATTAATCAAAAGATTAACCCAAAAAATTTTCTTTCCTTTCATAAAGCAGCGTATTTCATCTTACATTCGATGTTTACCGATTTCTATGCCTGATAATTGGCTTTCTTCCATTAATGAGATTCACATGGAATCAATTATTGTTGCGTCCATCTATAGATCAGGGTTCATTCCGATGCCTCAATTTTCAACCAGCCTGAAACGCCTTTCTTTGAGATCCTCCGAACTGCTTCCGACAAATACTTTAAATTCGCCAGGTTCGGCTTTATACTCCATATCCTTTGTATAGAATGCCAGATCGTCCGGGACAATTTCAAGAATTACCTCCCGTTCTTCACCGGGTTGGAGAAATATTTTCCGGAAACCTTTCAGTTCTTTTACAGGACGGGTGACACTTCCAACCATGTCACGGGCATACATCTGCACTACTTCCTCTCCTGCTCTATCACCGGTATTTTTGACAGTTACAGACAGCCTGAGTACTTCATCAAAATTGATTTCCTCTTGATTTAGGCTGATATCCGAATAGGAAAATGTTGTATAGCTCAGGCCATAGCCAAAAGGATACAACGGTTTATTGGGACCATCAATATATTTGGAAGTATAGCGTTGGTCCTCCTGTTTCGGACGACCGGTATTTTTATGCTCATAATTAACAGGGATCTGGCCCACTGAATAAGGAAAAGATGCGGGCAGTTTCCCGGAAGGATTGTAATCACCAAATACCACATCGGCAATGGCATTACCTCCTTCGGTTCCCGGCAGCCAGGCTTCAAGAATAGCGGGAACAGCTTCATCCACTTTAGGAATAGCCAATGGCCGTCCATTCATTAAGACAACCACCAGCGGTTTATTGAGTTTAGCCAGTTCCAGAACGAGTTCTTCCTGAACACCCGGCAGACCAATATCCATTCTGGACAGGGCTTCGCCGCTCATCATAGCACTTTCACCAACCACTGCAACAATGGCATCCGCTCTACGGGCTTTCCTTAAGGCATCTTTGAAACCGTCCCTGTTATCACCTGTGATATCGCATCCTTCCGAATAAAGCATGTCAGTATTATTTCCCAGCTTATTCTCAAAGCCTTCCATGGTATTGACAACATGTTCTGCCTCTCCCCGGGCCGACCAGGTTCCCAAATACTCCTGATCTGCCTTTACAAGCGGGCCTATAAGTGCCACACTGGAAAGATCCTTACTCAATGGAAGCACTTCACCTTTATTTTTCAACAGAACCATCGATTCGGAAGCTATATTCCTGGCATGTTTCCTGTGCGGTTCAGCAAGCAATAATTTTTCTTCCCTTTCCTCATCACAATACTTGTAAGGATCATTAAACAGTCCCAATTCAAATTTCATTCTAAGGATTCTTCTTACAGCATCATTGATCTGTTCTTCCGAAATCTTTCCGTCTTCCAGAAGGGTTTTGAGTTCCTGAATATAAACCCGGCCTTCCATATCCATATCCACTCCTGCATCCAAAGCCAGCCTGCCGGCTTCGTAATCATCCTTTGCAAAGCCGTGTACAATCATTTCCGATACGGATCCCCAGTCAGAAACGATAAATCCGTTGAAATTCCATTCATCTTTTATGATGCCTTTAACAAACCGCTTGCTTCCGGTTACGGGCACGCCGTTAAGCTCATTGAAGGAAGTCATATAAGTAGCCACTCCTGCATCCAGGGCAGCTTTAAAAGGAGGGAGATGAGTCTCTTTCATCCTGCGGATGGACATATCCACCGTATTGTAATCGCGTCCACCCCTTGCAGCTCCATAAGCAATATAATGTTTTGCACAAGCCAGCATGGTATAACTCTCATCCAGGGCTCCTCCCTGAAAGCCTCTCACTCTGGCCTTAGCTATTTCAGAACCCAGATAAGGGTCCTCGCCGGCTCCTTCCATGATACGTCCCCACCTGGCATCGCGGCTAATGTCAACCATGGGTGCAAAAGTCCAGTGTTGACCTGCAGCAGTGGCTTCAACAGCGGCGATACGGGCCGATCTTTCCAGCATACCGGGATTCCATGTAGCGCTTTCACCTAAAGGTATGGGAAATATGGTTTTATAGCCGTGAATGACATCATAACCAAAAATTAAAGGGATGCCCAAACGGGTTTCTTCTACAGCGATCTTTTGAATCCTTCGGGTATACTCAGATCCATTAACGTTTAACATGGCACCCAAATGGCCTTTTTTAATCTGCTGGACATAATCACTGTCCTCAGTAACAGGGCCGGTTAATTCTCCTTCACCAGAGATAAGATTCAACTGGCCGATTTTTTCTTCAAGTGTCATCAGATTCATCACAGAATCTACTTTTCCGGATATATCGTTATCCAT
>JAGXLC010000183.1 GCA_018334875.1 Bacteroidales bacterium
TATTGTTTTTTTAAAAGGTTTAACTCTGAGTGATAAGCTGCATAGCGGTCGTGAGCCGCTTTCCGGCCTTTGAAGAAAACCCAGGCCTTACGGGCTTGTGTGGGAGAATATTTAGATGTGCTTAGATGGTTTAAAATTTTTTACCACATGAGGATACATAGGAAGAAAATATAGCAGGGACAGGACCCTACGGAAAACCTTATTTTGCCTCATCTACTTAGTAGCCTTGGAATCCCCCCTTCATCGACCTTATTACCTTATTACCATGATGCCAGAAAAAATAAGGTAAGGTTGTAAAGTTAGAGAGCGCATTATGGCTACTAATGTTTAATATAGGAAAAATAAGGTTTTAAAGAAATATTACTGCCTGATTTTGGAAGAAGCCAGTTTTTGAAAATGATTTCTTATTCCGTCATCCGGGTAAAAATCCAGTACCCTTTGCCAGTATTCGTTGGCTTGAGTTTCTTCTCCCATGCTTTCATACACCAGGGCATAATGTTTCAGCCTCATTTCCCTGGCTTTCCACGATTTGTCTAGTTCATCCAGTATTTCTTTCGCCTTTTCCGGATTGCCTTCCTGAAGTTGCTGTTTTACCCTGATGTAGGAGTTTGTAATATGCAGATTCTTTTTTATGTTTCTTGCTAAAATGCTGCCTCCGTCATTGGTTTTATTTTTTGCCATCTCCAATTTTTCTACAGCGTCATTCAGACTGTCAGCCATGAAGAGCGTCCATCCGTAATCGTTCAGGATCAGGGGATCTTCCGGCTTCTCAGTCATGATTTGTTCATAAAGCTCCAGGGCCCTTTGATAATTTCCGGCTTCAGAAAAGCCGTAGGCGTTCTGGTGCATCCTTGTTATTTTCCCACAGCTTGTTGCCAAGGACAATATCAATAGACTAATTGTAAGGTATTTAATAAGTTGCATGTTCAATGGTTTTTAGGTTTTTGATTCCGGGGTTAATGTATATAATTTTAGCTGCGAATCCAACCGATTTTAACCCGAATTATTCTCAAATAATTCTGACGCTATTGAAAAACCTGGCTTTTTGCGAAATTTATTGAAGCAAAAAGCCGGTTTTTCTAATGCGGGGTTACCTTGCTCCGCACGCTGTCGCTGAAGCTTTAGCGTAGGCGCCTGAAGCTTCGCGAAGGCGAGCCTGCATCCACCCCGCAATCCACCCCGCATTCATAAACAAACGAAGTGAAGTTTATGAATGATCCAGGTTAATTTTTTAAACCATAAGATCCGATTTTTTGTTTAAAGAAAAATCCTTACTATTTTGGAATTGGTTGTTGACACATTTCATTAACAGAATTTTAACCGGATAATAAGATGATTTTGTATTGATATATGTCAGAAACCTCATAGTGTTAAAGTAAAATGTTATAAATTTAACCCCTTTGAAGGGTGGCTGAAAGGAATAACCATCTTTTAAACAATGTCAAATTCCCCGGTTTGTGTATTATGTAAATTATAAATAGTGAATGATTCATTATGATACGACGAAATAATTTTTTGTTCTCTTCCTGGTTTATGGGCGCATTATTCATCATTTTTGCCATGTCCATGGCCATAGCCACCTTTATTGAGAACGATTACGGTGCTGCTGCAGCAAGACAACTGGTATACAATGCAAAATGGTTTGAACTGATCTTTGTCTTGCTTGCTCTGAATTTTTTGGGACAGATCTTCCGTTTCAGGCTTTACCGTCCCGGTAAGCTGACAATACTGGTATTTCACAGTGCCTTCCTCCTTATCATCCTTGGCGCGGGGATAACCCGTTACTTTGGATTTGAAGGCATGCTGCATCTGAGAGAAGGTCAGGCAAAAAACTATGTTGAGACGGATAACAATTACATCCATTTAACTGTCCGGGATGAGAATGGGAACACATTATATACCGATGCTGAAGAATTTATTGTTACTACCTTATCCTCTGATCAATATGAAAAAGAAATAGATCTGGACGATAGGCGTTATGAAGTTTCCTTTAAGGAGTATATCCCAGATGCCAGGGAGGCCATTGTTGAGAATCCTAATGGCCAGCCGGTTATCAGGTTAAGCGCCGGTAAAGGCAGGCAGGAAGCAAACGCTTTTATCCTTTCACCGGGAGATACTAAAAATTTGGATGGTCTCAGCCTTGGATATTCCGAAGCCGATTCTCTGGACATTCGAATCGGGTTTCGGCGAGACAGCTTTTATATTTCCTCTGACAAGGAGTTCACCAGGTTAAGTATGCAGACAAAAGAGTCATCAACATTCCCTAAAAATCAAAAGGTGGGCCTTCAGCCCATGTATATCTATGATATCAGCGAATGGCGATTGGTGGTTCAGAAAATGGCTGCATCAGCCATTGTGAAACCTGTAAGAAGCCATCCGGGACAAAATACAGAAACCAGGGATGTGCTCCAGTTTGGTTTACAATATGGTGAACAGGAGAAAGACCTTTATGTAAGGTCCGGTCAAAATGCAGCAGAACCTGCTGTTTTCACCCATGAAGGTCGCAAATTCAAGCTGGATTATAAACCCAAACAGGTGAAGATCCCTTTTCAGATCAAATTGCAGGAGTTTATCCTGGAGCGCTACCCGGGATCCCAGTCACCTTCTTCCTATCGAAGTAAGGTTAAGGTCATAGATAAAGAAAAAGGAGTGAATAAGACTTTTATGATATATATGAACAACATTCTAAAACACAGGGGTTATCGTTTTTATCAGTCTTCTTATGATCAGGATGAGAAAGGGAGTGTGCTTTCGGTCAATCATGATCCGGTGGGTACAGGGATTACTTATGCCGGGTATTCGCTTCTTTTTCTGTTTATTATACTTTCATTGCTCAACAAAAAGTCGGTTTTCAGAAGGGTTCATACCGGTTACTGGTTATCACCCGCGAAAAAAGGTGCAGGGATTTTGCTTTTCTTATTGGTATTCTCGGGTGTAGCCTGGGGAAATAGTAATACCGGGAATAAGCTGACGATTGACAGGAAGCTGGCCAATAAATTCGGTGAAATCCTTGTTCAGGACCGGGAAGGACGGACCAAACCCTTGTTTACCCTAAGTCATGATGTATTAAGGAAAGTAAACCGAAATAATGAATATGAGGGACTTAATTCGATGCAGGTTTTCCTGGGAATGCATTATGATTTTCAAAACTGGAAAGAGGAGCCGCTCATTAAAATCTCCAATAAAGGGGTTAGGAATGTTTTGGGGGTGGAAGGGAAATATGCTTCTATTGATCAATTGGTGGATATGCAGAACAATTCTTACAAACTGAGGCAATATGTGCAGGAAGCGTATTCCAAATCTTCAGCCCAGCGGAATAAATTCGATAAAGAGGTCATTAAAGTGGATGAAAGAGTTAACATTTGTTTCATGGTGATTTCGGGAGACTTTCTGAAGATTTTCCCTCTTCGGGATGGCACCAATCAATGGGGCAAACCTCAAAATGCAGCCGAAAATGCAAAGAGTCAAGATGATTCGCTTTTTGTCAGGAATATATTGGGGATGTTTCGTCAGGCTGCTATAAACGGCAACCGGAATCAGGCAAAACAATATGTTAATTCCGTTAAGGAGTACCAGCGAAAATTTGCAGGATATGAGCTTCCTTCTGAAACCAAAGTTAATGCTGAAATATTGTATTATAAGACCAGGATTTTTGAGAGACTTTTTCCTTTTTATGCCATGTCAGGACTGATTTTGCTAATATTGCTTTTATCGGGAATCATTTCAGGAAGGAAGAGACCTGACGTTTTCATTAAAATTTTGATTTGGATTATAGGAATAGGGTTTGCTTTTCATACGGCCGGTTTTATCCTCAGATGGTATATTTCCGGCCATGCTCCCATGAGCAATGGATATGAGTCAATGATTTTTATCTCCTGGGTGATTTTGCTGGGAGGTTTTCTTTTTATCCGGAGATCCTGGCTGACATTGGCTGCTACTTCCATCCTTTCCGCCCTTACGCTTATGGTGGCTCACCTGAGTTTCATGGATCCTGAGATAACCAGTCTGGTACCGGTGCTGAAATCATACTGGCTAACATTGCATGTTTCAGTGATCACGGGTAGTTATGGATTTCTCGGCTTGTCAGCTATTCTGGGGCTTATTGTAATGATCCTGTATGCTGTGGTTTCCGATAACAAGCATGATCGCATATTGGATACCATAAAAGATCTCACGGTAATCAATTATAAATCCATGATATTAGGGCTGTATCTGCTTACCATTGGCACTTTCCTTGGTGCTATCTGGGCTAATGAGGCCTGGGGCCGTTACTGGGGCTGGGATCCCAAAGAAACCTGGTCGCTTATTACAATAATTGTATATAGTTTTGTGGTTCATTCCAGGCATATACCCGGATTTAAAAGTTTATTCGCCTACAATGTGCTCTCATTATTTGCTTTATCCTCAGTATTGATGACTTATTTCGGTGTAAATTATTATCTTTCGGGATTACATTCCTATGCCGGCGGTGAGGCTGTTCCCATTCCCCTTTTTGTATATATAAGCGTAATCTTGTTATTGGGGCTTGCTTTCTATGCATACCGGAACCGCAACCGGAAAATGTATCTTTCTTGGAAAGAAAGCGGATAACCAATGGAATGCCAATTGATTGAATTTAAAACCAATATTATATATGCTATTGAAGGAATCCCCGGATCATGCGCTCCCGGTTAACACTTCGGACGTTTAGGAAAAAAGGTCGAATTCGACTGGTTTTCTTGGTTCCTTCTTTTGTATTTTATATATTGCTTCGCAATTGTAGGCCAATGTGAACGAATATTAATAAACAAATAAAATTAAGAATATGAGTGAAATAGCTATTGGAATTGATATTGGTGGTACAAACAGCCGTTTTGGTGTAGTTACAGATGCGGGAGAGGTATTAAAGGAAGACCGGTTTCCTACAAAAGATTACCCGAAAGCTGAGGAATTTGTGGAGGCTTTAAGTGATAAGATAAAAAAGGTATTATCTGAGTTTGATGATTACACTTTTAAGGGAATTGGCGTAGGCGCCCCTAACGGCAATTTTTTCAGCGGAACCATTGAACAGGCTCCGAATCTTGCCTGGAAAGGAATTGTTCCCTTGGTAGAGCTGTTCAATAAATATTTTGATGTACCGGTTGTATTGACCAATGATGCGAATGCCGCTGCTATTGGAGAGATGATGTTTGGCGCTGCCAAAAATATGAAGGATTTTATTCTGATTACCCTGGGTACAGGTCTGGGTAGCGGAATAGTGGTTAATGGCGATTTAGTTTATGGACATGATGGTTTCGCCGGGGAGATGGGTCACATATTTGTCTATCCTGCATCCGGAAGAATGTGTGGCTGTGGCCGGAGAGGCTGTTTGGAAACGTATGCTTCTGCACAGGGGATCAAAAGAACCATGTTTGAATTGCTAGCCAGTGAAACGGATGAAAGTGAGCTTAGAGAATTTTCTTATTCTCAGATGACTTCCGAGCATATTTATGAAGCGGCGAAAAGAGGGGATACGCTTGCCCAAAAAGCATTTGAAATAACCGGTGAGTATCTGGGTAAAAAACTGGCCGATGCGGTCGCTTTCACGACCCCCGAAGCCATTTTTCTATATGGCGGTTTATCCAAATCCGGGGATATGATCCTCAATCCTACGCGTAAATATTTCGACCAACATGTTTTGAAAGTTTATCAGGGAAAGACTTCCATTCTGTTTTCCGAGCTGAAGGAAAAACACGGTGCCATTCTGGGTGCTGCTGCTTTGGTGTGGAAAAGAAGAAAGTGATATTTATTATAAAGAAGCTTTTAACCTGCATTATTTAAGGGTTAAAAAAATCCCTTTAAACTTTGACCAATCAGTTTAAAGGGATTCTTTTATATATCTGGACGGATTTTGCCGGGCAAAAATGCATTTTCCTTAACCGGTCCCGGGAATGCGGGTTTTATTTTTTGGTTATCAGATATTAACTCAACCTTTTGCCTACCCTTTCCAGCAGTTTTTTTGTTGCTCTAATGCCTTCTTCCTCGCTGAGGTCGCTGCCCTCATATTCAATGCCCACATATCCCCGATAGCTGGCTTGCTTAACGATTTTCATGATTCGGTAATAATCCATGGAGGTTTCATTTCCGTTCTCATCGAAATCATAAGTTTTGGCACTTACCCCTTTTGCATAGGGCATAAGCTCTTTGATACCCTTGTACCGGTCATAGCTTTCATTTTCGTTGATATCGAAATTGCCAAAGTCCGGCAACGTTCCACAATTGGGCATATCTACCTGTTTAATCACATTGGACATCCATTGGCCATTTGAAGAGTATCCTCCGTGATTTTCAACAACCACGTTGATGCCCTCTGCAGCAGCACGTTCGGAAAGGCTTGCCAATCCGTCAGTGGCTGCTTTGGCTACTTCTTCTTTTGAGCCTTCACCCCTGGCATTTACGCGTATGGTTTGGCAACCAAGGTATTTAGCTGTTTCAATCCATTTGAAATGATTTTCAACTGCCTGGTTACGTTCTTTGCTGTCGGTTGCGCCGAGGTTTCCCTCTCCGTCAACCATGATCAGCACATTATCAATTCCTTCGTTGACTGTTCTATCTCTGAGATCTGCCAGATAATGAATTTTGGTGTTTTTAAAAAACGTGCTCACGTATTCCACCGCGTGAATATCAAATTTGTCTCTTGCCGTTAATGGAAAGTCGAGGTTGGTAATTTCGTTGTTAAAAAGTTTTCTGTGCAGTGACCATTCTGCAAGCGAAATGTCAAAGAATAAATTGTCATTTCGTGGAGCATCTTTTCCGGCAAAGAAAAGAAATCCTGCTGACGCAGTCGCCAGATCCTTTAAAAATTTTCTTCTGTCACCTGCTGCCATAATTGTTTATTTAAGTTAGAGCGAGAAAAAATCCTGCATTCTTAACCTCCTGTATCAAAAATTGAGGAATGCAGGATTTTTAAATGAGATACGAATTATTTACAGTTCTTTGATTTTGATGTTTCTGTACCATACATCATTGCCGTGGTCCTGCAGACCGATATATCCATTTCGGTATTTGCCGAATTCTTCAAAATCGCTGAACTTGCTGTTTTCAATCATCTCTTTCCAGTCGTCCGTACCTAAATGATATTCTACAACGTCTTCGCCGTTTTGTCTGTGAACAACGGTACCCTGATAAACCATGATTTCAGCCTCGTTCCATTCGCCGTATGGCTTGGTGTTCTGAGGCTGCGCAGGGATCAGGTCATAAAGGGAAGCTGCCTTGCGGTTCCCGTTTTCACCCATTTCGGCGTCGGGATGGTTTTCATTGTCCAGAATCTGAAATTCGGGAGAGGATTTCCAGATGGGTTCTCCTTCGATTTCTTTGGCCAGATAGAATACACCGCTGTTTCCGCCTTCGGAAATTTTCCATTCAAATTTCAAACGGAAATCCTTGAATTTTTGATCATACACGATATCGCCTCCTGCACCGCCGGCTTCACCATGGCCGGATCCGATGCACCGTATGGTACCATCTTCAACAACCCATCCGCTGTCGGGGAAAGTTTCCTTGTTGTAATTTCTCCAACCTTCCGGGGTTTCACCGTTGAACAGAAGCTTCCAGCCTTCTTCTTTTTCTTGTTCAGTTAACTCATTCATCAATTGTTCTCCCTCTTCTTTTTCTGCGCCCTGTTTGCAACCGTTAAAAGCCGAAAGCAACAGGGCCAAACTGAGCACTGCGGGAATTATTGTTTTTAGTTTTTTCATAATACTTGTTTTTACTTGGTTTTAACTAAACTTAAAAAAACAGGCCCGGCCAAAAATGGCCAGGCACTTGAATTTCATTTAAATATCGATGTCTATATCAAGCTCCCATCCTTTTCTGTAAGGACGTTTGATATATTCCTGAGCTGCTTGTTTGGCGTTGAACGTTTTATATTTGGTATCGAAACGTGGGTCACCCTGTATAACTCTGAAATCGTCGCTTTCAACTACACGAAGTTCGTCGTCGTCATCGATGTTGGTGAACTCCATGTTTTTACCATCCCAGTGCAACTCGCGTCTGAGACTTTGCAGACGGTTTGCTACAGTGCCCATAACTACCATCTCGTTCAACGGACCGGCATAGTCAAAGTTGG
>JAGXLC010000184.1 GCA_018334875.1 Bacteroidales bacterium
GGCTTGCCCAGGCATACGACAAAGCCCGGAAGAAGGAAAAGGCTGCGGAAACGTACCGGAAAATTCTGGCGTTGGAACCTGAATTTAAGTGGGTAAAGGAAGAGCTTTATCCGGAGTTTAAAGAAGGTAGTTAGGACCTTATTCTCGTGTATTTTGGCAGAAAGTGAAATTCTAATATCTAATTTCGAAATTCTAAACAATATCAAATGACTAAATAAAGAAATATCAAAACGAACAAATAGGTCTCCTGTTTTGAGCTCCGGCAACTGCCGGATTGATCATTGGAATTTGTTTAGAATTTAGGATTTAGAATTTAGGATTTAGGATTTAGGATTTAGGATTTAGAATTTAGAATTTAGGATTTAGGATTTAGGATTTAGGATTTAGAATTTAGAATTTAGGATTTAGAATTTAGAATTTATCTGGGTTAGGGAAGAAGGCAGTAAGCACTATGCAGTAAACAGGGAAGATATATTAAAGTTGGTAATGGAATCAGATCTTATTGGGTCAGTTACCTATTCTTATGTGATCGGATTGTTCTGGCTGCGAGTGTATAGAAAGATTTTCCCGGAGGAAGGGAAGGAGTTTAATTGGAAAGACAGCACAAAACTTTTTGTGGAAAACACTTAACATTCGAAGCAAACAAGACAATGAGAAATGGCTTACATATTGTCCCCGGCTTCCTTTTAATGGGTGCAGTGTTTCTGAGCGGCTGCTTTGCGCCAAAAGAAGGATTATACCCTCCGTCCGAAGAAAGTGGTGATCATGTTACCGTTCATTTTATCAAAAGAAGCTGGCATACCGGTCTTCTTGTGAAGAAGAATGCTGTGGATACATTGATGCCCGATTTAACCAGGGATGTTACAAAAGCAGAATATCTTAACATCAGTTGGGGAGATAAAGAATTCTTCATGGCCGATGTGGGTACCGTTGGTTTGGCATTGCGGGCTGCATTTCTTCCAACACAATCCGTCATACAGGTTAACGGATATCCCGAATTGTCTGACTGGTATTTTGACCGGGAAGAAGTGGAAGAGATTGAATTGTCCCGCCGGGGCTTTGATTTAATGATCGATTATATCCATGAGTCTTTTGCCCGTGATTCAATGGACAATCTTGTACCGCTCAGGGAGCGTCGGACAGGCATGAGTTATTTTTATCTTTCTAACATTACTTTTTGGGGCACACGAACCTGTAATGTATGGACGGCAAAAGCATTGCGGCAATCGGGCTTTCCCATCAATCCATATTTATCGCTGACCGCCGGTAGTGTTATGAGAAAGGTGCGCAGAAACCAATGAGGGAATCCGGGTATAGAAATAAATTCATGCCACAGTCGTTTTAAAGTAAAATAATCGAACTTATTCAATTTGTTGTTGTTAGAAAAAGAAAACCTGGTTTTATTATTCATTAAAAGACAAGCGTTATGAAATTCTTTATTATAAAAAATACCCTATCCCTTATTTTTATTGCAGCAGTTCTTTTGTTTACAGCCCGGGAGGGTCGAACTCAAAGCAGCCAACAGGGATCTGAAGCGTTCACAGAGATGAAAGAACTTCTGTCATCCGGCGAATATATGTTTGAGGCAGACAGGATGCTGCCACAATCGGGGGCTTCAAAAATGCTTACCACAACCTATACGTTAAAGGTTACAGATACCACTGCAAAAGCTCATCTGCCGTACTATGGCGTGGCTTATTCCAATGTGAGATATGGCGGTAACGGGGGTATAAGTTTTGATGGGAGGATGCTGGAATATTCCCGCGAAGTGAAGGAGGACAAGGAAAGGATATTGGTTAAATTCAGAATTCACGGAGACAATATCCTCTATATATGTTCTCTCAGTGTTTCGAAAAGTGGTTCCGCCACATTGCATATAATACCCGATAACCGTCAATCGATCAGTTATTGGGGAGATATAAAAAAGATAGACTAGCCGTGAACTGAGAGTACCCCGAAACCGGAATACCTGTCTTATTTTTACAGATCACTTAAATGAATCGGCAGAATGCTATATCGGTTATGAATGAAAGGGGAAAGAAGCATGTTCCCTTCGTTTTCCTTATTGATTACCCGATGAATGAGTGTATGGTGTTATCTTCTTCTGAGGCTTTTCGCAATGGCATTTTGTTCAATTTTAACGGATATAAGAATTACTACCACCATTCTCCCGGCAGTAAAACTTTTATTTCAAGCCTGCAACCTGTTTCCTATGACAGATACCTTGAGGCATTTCGTTATGTCCAAAAAGAATTGAATATGGGGAATTCTTATCTGGTAAATCTTACCTTTCCCACACAGATTGAGTTGAATGGTTCCCTTGAAGATGTATTTCACTATAGCAAAGCTATTTATAAGTTGCTATACAAAAATGAGTTCGTTGTCTTTTCTCCGGAGAGTTTTGTTCGCATCACCGGTGGAAAAATATTTACCAATCCCATGAAAGGGACTATAAACGAAGAAATACCCGGAGCCAGAGAACGTATTTTAGGGGATCCCAAGGAACGGGCAGAGCATGCTACCATTGTGGACCTGCTTCGGAATGACTTAAGCCGGTTTTCAAAACAGGTTCGGGTTGACAGGTTCAGGTACCTCGATCTGATAAAAAGCAACAACAGAAGACTCCTGCAAGTTAGTTCAGAGATTTCCGGGATTCTGCCCCGGGATTATAAATGTCTTCTGGGTGATATTGTATTTTCCCTGCTACCGGCAGGCTCGGTTACAGGAGCCCCGAAACACAAAACCCTGGAAATCATAGACAATGCGGAAAATTACAACCGGGGTTTTTATACTGGGATTGCAGGCTATTTTGATGGCGATAAACTCGAAAGTTGTATCCTGATCCGATTCATTGAACGTAAACAGAGCCATTACCTTTATAAGAGTGGTGGTGGGATTACTGCAATGAGCAATCCTGAAAGCGAATACCGCGAACTAATCGATAAAATCTATGTACCGACTAATTGAAAGCATACTGATCGAAAACAGGCAGCCCCATTTGATGGAATACCACAACAGGCGTTTCAATAATGCCTGCAGGGATCTTTTTAATATGGCTGCAAACTTTGATTTGAACCGCTATATCAAATTTGATCCCGGGATTACCAACGAAAGGTATAAATACAGAATTCTGTTTGACGGAGATACATTTGAAACACATATTCAGAGATACATTCAAAGAAAAACGGAAACCCTTAGATTGGTGAAGGTTGATGACATAGAATATCCCTATAAAACTACAGACAGGCAAAAGCTTGATGAAGCCTTCGGATGGCGTAATTACTGTGATGACGTGATCATTGTAAGAAAAGGTATGATTACCGATGCTTATTTTTCAAATATTCTGCTTTTCGATGGAAAAAACTGGATAACGCCTGCCAAACCATTGCTTAAAGGCGTACAACGAGCTTTTTTGCTTGATAAAAAACGGATTATTGAAAAGGATGTGTCAATCGATGAAATTTACAATTACAAGTACATCAAACTCATCAATGCCATGATTCCCTTTGAAAAAGCTGATGTTGTGGATGTACCTAAAGATGTTTTTGAATTATAGAAATCAATTGAATTACAGAGATATGCCCGTTCAGGGAAAAAATCAGGATAGAATGATTCCTGATAACAGTTTATTTCGGGATAAAACACCCCAATATTATTCTTTTTGACTCACTTTTGGAGGATTCGCATAACATTGGTGGATGGAATCTCAAAGGCCATATGAAGGATTGTTTGGGATTTTTGTAATTTTAAATATGCTTGAACATTTAAGGAATCATCATCAATTCCATTATTCTTGGAATCAAAAATCAGTAATCAACCAGAGACCAACTGTTTTGTTATAATGCCCCACTTCAAAAGACCAACCAAAGTACCAGGTTGACCAAAGAACCCATAAGTTCTCAGACGGATACGCCTTACCTTCTAAAAATTGGAATCTTTTTTAGACGGATTCGTGATGGTCAATTATAATTGAACGGAAAGCTCAAAATTCGAATGCTTTCTGGGTGCTATAATAGAATGTTACATTTCTAAAAGTCGCAGTATTGAATACCACAAAATAACCGATACCGGTCACAGTTTGGTCATTCGGGTTAAAGATGAAGAGGGGAACTGGACGATGCGTTCTGTGGCCAGGATCATCATGGAGGAATACCTGAATCAACCGCAACCCACTCCCAAACACCGAATCGGGTTTAAGGATTTCGATCACCGGAACATCGCCTCCACTAATCTGATCTGGGAGACCCAGCAAGAAAAGAGGGAACGACATAAACAAATGTTTCCCTTTAAATATAGATTAAACGAACCAAAAGAAGAGGCAACCAACCCATCCAATAAACCTCAAAAATTTCATGATGAAATCGTCAGGCTCAAGGTGGAAGGAGACAGTTATAAGCAGGTTGCGCGTAAGCTGGGGATTTCGTATTACAAATTGTATCGGTATTGTAAGAAGAAGGGGATATAATAAAGTCATTGCTTTGATCTTACGATCTGTTCATCACCCAAAAGCTCATCACCCACCTCAACAGCTCCGAGATCGAACAGAACTACGGCCCCAGGGTGAGAAGCAGGATGCGGGATGTTTAACCTGGTGTCATTCTCTAATGAAACAAAAGATAACCTTGTATAGTTGGATTATTCTCCAGAGCAGAGTTTCCAGAACAGATTACATCAATTGTTTTATTACATCAATAAATTCCCGAACCGAATTTATTAGGGGTGATATCGTAATGCCATCATAATCATATAAATCACCATAATCTCCTTTTTGCCTGAAATCGAATAGTTTGGAGTAAAGCTTCCCATATTTTTTGTCAATCAAGCCAGTTTTAACAAAATGCAATCCAAATTGCGTTCTGGTTCCATCATGAGACTGAGTTTCTATGTTATTTTGTAAAAGAAGAGCGATAACAGCATAAAAACAGGCATAATATAATCTGTTTACCACAGCATTCCATCTTTGATTTTTAGCCAGTATAAGAGCATCCTCATAGGACTCTTCTGCTCTCTGTAAGCGATACCTGATGTAATCCTCCCGGTTATCAATGGTCATATACGGACACCTTCCTTCTTGACATTTTTATAAAGAGGTGAATATTTAAGACTGCCGTCCCAGTAGTTTTTTGGATAGATGAAAACAGATATCACCTGACCTGTTTCCAGTTCGAGATCATATAATTTATCCCGGAATTGATCCTCTATTTCATTGGTTACTTTCTGCGAATCAACAAGAATCAAAATATCCCAGTCTGAACCGGAATGATGATCACCCCTGGCCCTTGATCCGAACAAATAAGCCTCGGCATCCGGATCAGCCTGATGAATGGCTTTTCTTATTCTATCGATCATCTGTTTATAATCCATTCTTATTCCAGTTTTTTCAAAGATACGAATTTTTATTCACCACATCAAAGACTGCAATGTTATGGCCGGGATTATCCTTTCTCGATACGATCTGTTTATCTCCCCAAAACTCATCACCACCTCATCACCCACCTCAACAGCTCCGAGATCGAACAGAACTACGGCCCCAGGGTGAGAAGCAGGATGCCGGAAATATTTTATTTTCTAATGATTCTGGGGATAAACGTATGTAAGGTTTAGCATTCATGGAAAAAAAAATTAGTAAATATTTCATATTTTTATCAGTTTATACCTCCGGAATATTCTTCCCGGGGTGTATTACCTCCTGTATTATTTATTCATCAACTAATGCAATACATTGGCAAATCTTATTATATTGGTCTGTTAAGTGCTGCAGCATTGCATGGAGCTGCTCATCAGCAACCCCAGGAATTTTTCGTGGTGACCAGTTCCAAACAAGCTCCAACCAAGAAGAAAGGTTTGAAGATCAATAATACCAATATTGAAATCGACGAATGATACCGGCTAACGAAATTA
Organism: Bacteroidales bacterium; assembly: GCA_018334875.1. Taxonomy (NCBI): domain Bacteria; kingdom Pseudomonadati; phylum Bacteroidota; class Bacteroidia; order Bacteroidales; species Bacteroidales bacterium. The sequence continues at coordinate 5,902 of JAGXLC010000184.1, forward strand.
AAGCGTGGAACACTTCTCTGTATTGGGTTGGACTGAAAAGGCCTTCAGTGTAAACACAGATTGGTTTAATGGTTCATCTAATATTCAAACATACCAGCTCGAAGAAATGATTGGCACAAAACTTCGCGCGTTGCACCAACGCAAATATGGACGTGATCTATACGACATTTATAAAGCGTTAAACTCAGTTACATTAAATATCGACCAGGTCATCCAATGCTATAAAGAATATATTGGCTTTGTGGTAGATAAACCACCCACACAAAAGCAATATTTGAATAATCTTAATGCGAAAATGAAAGACAGGGATTTTATTGAGGATACCACTTCTTTGCTCAGGCCGGATGAAGTATTTGATTACCAAAAAGCATATGACACTGTTAAAAAAGTAAGACTTGTCCGGTTTCTAACAGAAATAAAGTAAGTTCACTCATGTTTAACTTCATTTTTCTTTAATTAAATTTGGGCGAGTTATTTTAATTATTGGATTTTATAGTTAAATTTGTCGCGTCTATTTTAATTAGTTTACGCTTTCATCTCATGGAATCCTCAAAACCCATTTCATCTTTTAAACCTGGAACATTTGTTCAGGATTACAATTATAAATATTTCCTTCCGGAAAAAATCAACCGGGAATGGATATTGGATTCGCCTGAAATTCAATCGTTATGCAACGAGGCGAACAGAAATCTCGGTGAATTGAATGCTTTTTCTCAGCTTATCCCGGATGTGGATTTCTTTATCAGAATGCACATTACAAAAGAGGCAACTACATCCAGCCGCATCGAAGGAACACGAACCAAAATGGAAGAGGCTTTTCTGAAAGAGGAAGATGTCAGCCCGGAGAAAAGAGATGATTGGCAGGAAGTACAAAATTATATTGATGCTATGAACTTTGCCATAGGGGAATTGGAAAAACTGCCTGTCTCTTCGCGGTTGATCAGAAAAACGCATAAAATCCTGATGCATGGGGTAAGAGGAAAATACAGACAACCCGGAGCGTACCGCAAAAGTCAGAATTGGATAGGAGGGGCAAACGTGCCCCAAAAGCAAGAAAGCTGGTTGAGGAACTTTATAAAAACCCGGTGATCAATGTACAACAGGTTGAACACATGCTCAACGTATCCAAACCAACAGCGAATAGTCTCATTCGTGAATTGATGGAGAAAAATGTCCTGCAAGAGCTAACAGGGATGAAGAGAAACCGGGTTTTTATATTTTATAGATACATCCATCTTTTTAGCTCTAAAGAAATTCAGTAATCTTCTTCTATAAACAAATCACGGATGCTCAGATGGTCGGCAGTCTCATTTAAAATAGATGATAAAAACCCCATATCATTCATACATTCTTTCAAAGATATTATTAAATTGAGAAAAATTTAATACGTGATAATGAAGCCACACACCGAACAAGCCTTTGAAGAAGCCATTGAAAACAGTCTGCTAACCGATGGCGGATACGTCAAAGGAAGCAATACCCACTACAATAAGCAATATGCCATTGATACCCACTTTTTGTTTCAATATTTGAAAACCAGTCGTAAGCATACTGGGAAATACATATTGTAAGGAGGGTCAAAATGCCAGTATGGCAGTTTTTGACCCCGGGGTCAATTTCCCGGAATGGGGGGTCAAATTCTTCCGGAATAGGGGGTCAGTTTGCTCCGGAATATACAGGAGATGTTCTTTCAGGAAGGATAATCAATGCCAGACCCTTCAACAGTATTCATGAGATCAAGGATGTGAAAGGAATTGGGCCAAAGACTTTTGAGGATATAAGATGGAAAATAATTGCTGAATGATTTTGATCTATTGACTTGTTTTAAAATTTTCGTAATTTTGAAAATAAAGATCAAGCAATCATGCATATAAATTTTGATAGTCTGGAAAACCTGGAAGAATTGAAAAATTTAAGCAGCACGCTTAGGATTGTTGTTAAACATAAGCCTTTACTGCGCAGTGAAAATTACCTCAAATGGGAACACCGGGATATAAACAAATGGATTCGTGAATTTGAGATTGTAAAAGGTGAAGTTAATTCTCAGCGGTACGCTAAGTATGATAGGGATGGAGAGTTAATTAATTGTTTTTCAATAAATTGATGTATTAGTAATCGTCTAAATAAATATGTATTAAGATATTATTAGATATCTAAAACTTCCTTTTATTCAATTCTCTCC
>JAGXLC010000185.1 GCA_018334875.1 Bacteroidales bacterium
ATAAAGCCCCATTTTGTTGGCTTTGTTTACCAGGCCGGGTGCATCCGAAATTGACCATTGGAAAACTTGCAAGGCTCAATGAAGACAAAGAGACCATGCGGATAAAGTTGCGGCGTGATATTTTCATAGGTATTTAAATTATTATTTTAAGGCTTGGACTATAAGCTTGAAAATTAGCTTAACCTGCTAATAAGAAATTTTCTTTTTATCTCCGAATTTGAGCTGCACCGGTCCTACCAATCCTGAAGGGAGCAAAGAATCATTTGCAGCCACAGCTTCGAAACTCCTATAATTCCCTCTCTCTGAAACAAGGCGTACATTGGTCTCAGTAAAACGTTTCTCCGGTGGTAATGCTGCATCACCAATAAGTCTATTGATCCAGCAATTAGTCACTTCAATCTCCAGTTTATTTTCACCTTCTTTGAGAGCATCTGTAAGGTCCATTATCCAAGGAGCAGTCCAGACCACACCAAGATCATTATCATTTAAATGGACCCTGGCGATATTATGTACTTCCCCTAAATGGAGACGTACAGGTATCTCCAAGTGCTTTTCCTTCAAACTAAACATCTTTTTATAAACTGCTGTTCCTGAATAGTATTTGATACCTTGATCAGAATGAGCATTCCAGGGAATAAGTCTCTGAAAAATTATTGTTTCCGGAGCACCCCAACCAGGTGTAAACTCTACTTTCCAAGGACCAGTTAATTCCATTGAAGGAAGGGTCTCCACTTTTATTTTCTTTGTTTTATTATTAGAAAATTTTATCCGATAATTGCCGCTCTGCCAAAAAAGAAATTTTAGGATATCATCTCGGTGATTCTTGATTTCAAAATCGTTACCCGGACCATCAACAGAAACAACATGAACTGATTCTGAAGAATTGCGAAACACAACAAACATTGAACCATCTCTGGGGAGATTAATGGGAACAACCGTTCGGCCATCATTGGTATAGCGATAATTAATAGTCTCATACACTCTACCTCTAACAGGGTCCCAAAGTTCCGGTTTTCGGTCTTTAATACGAAATTTACATTCTCCTTCACCTGTACCTGAAATAAAATAAATATCTAAATTTTCACTTTTACGATGGATATATTCAAACGGGCCTTCAAAATCGGGTAATATACCTTTATCCTCAAACACTTTGTCTACATTTGTTCCCGTATATATTTCCCCTTTTCCTATAGAGGTTTGATGGGGTCCTTTACTTTTTTCTGGCCATAATTTTTTTGACAACTGATGTATCTTTTTCTCACCCTCAGGATAATTATCAAGCCCCGGTACAGTTTTGGGTCGACGTTGCCCCAAAACAATAGTAGCACCAGACTTTGCCAGATGATAAATTTTCTTTAAAGCTTCAACGGTAATAATTTCTTCTTCCAAATCAACTACCAACACTTGATAAGACATCCCATCGGGTAGGACAATCTTACCATTCTCAACCCCTAAACGATTTAAAAGAATTTCTACATTGATAAGATCATATTTATATCCTTCTCCAAAAGTGATGGTTGGCGTGTTGCTCCATTTTTTCCCCCGGCCCCACCTAACATAATTTTTATCACTTACATAAACGCAGGCATCAGCCACATAATACCCTTTACTTAATAAATATTGGCAACGGCCGAGATAATTCATAAAGCTACCAGAGTCATTCCACCAGGTAACATTAGGATTGAAATGAGTTCCGGCAAAATATTCATAACCAGGCTTTTCGATCTCTTTAGGTGAAGAGGTAAAAGTATGCCATACAAACTTATTGGCACCATCAATAAAATTCATATCTGCGAAGAATTTCAGATAGGCCGGATATTTAGACCAGTGATAATCCATATGTGTAAATGCTTCAATGGAAACCAACTTATGGCCATAAGTATGAGCGGCCATTGCAGCAAAACGAGCATTGCTTTTGGCAAAATCCTGATTGGAACACCAGAACTCTGCCTGAGGCATGTCATTTGTACCCCAAAAATTAAGCATGTCGGCTTCCTTAAATAAAGGAGAATCACGTTTCCAAGGACCCCCATTCTCTGAATGCCAATTCACTCCTCGAGCGTGGCTGAGCGCTCCTATCTTTTTGTAACAATTATCTCTAAAACAATCACTCAATGTCCGATGGTAATCTCTCATAAATCGTTTAGAAACATCTATATTTTTCACAATCATACCAGCAAGTACAGGAAAAAAAGGCTTTAAATCGTATCCTCTATATTTTTCGAATGCATGTTCCAGGCCTAAGGTCCAATTCGGATAAACTCCCTCCCAGCTTACATTGTAAAAATGGGTTAGTGTATTGCCTGCAAGTGAACCTATCTCGTCTAAAAGACGATTACCCATAAGATTGAAATAATGTTCCACCGCATCTTCATTTAAAATATCAACACTCCCTTTACCCGCGGACATACCTTCATGATGACCTTCTTCTTCAAAAACAGCACAGGCAAAGCGGAGAATACGCCATTGACCTTTCGGTACATCCCAATTTAAAAATCCTTGTTCTATATAATCTGACAAGTCGATCGTTTTATAAGCTAAAGCTGCATCCCCTTTTCCTCCGTTTACCACTTCATACCATTTATTATTCAGGTCTATATGTGATGGATCTTCTGCATTCAAACTATCTGGCTCAGTTTTAACCGCCAATAAAGCTATATCCCAAAAATATTCTTTTGGCCTATTTAGGTAAGCAGAAATATTTACAGTTCCTTTTACAGTAGCTCCAGCCCATATCAAACGCTTAGGTCCGTAGGCACCCATATCCCAGGGACCTCTGAGAGATCCGCCGGTATTGGAAAGATTAACACTTACTTGCATGCCTAAGCGGGCAGCTTCCTGGGTGACGTGTTTTAACATATTACGCCATCCGCTACTCATAAATTCATGTTTAATATGTAAGGGCACAGGAATATTACCTGTATAGTAATCATCATGGTACCCTCGGGAATCGCAGATCAAAACCCCTCCAATCCCTTGTTTATTCATTTCTTCTAATTCCCGTGTAATTGATTCTTTATTGACATTGCCCTTAAGCCACCACCAGTAAACCCAAGGCTTAGAAGGGCCGGGTATGGAATGAAAATTTTTTTCCAAAACAGTGGCAGCGGATGAAATGTGGCCATTGGGATAGCCTCTTTTTGATAAATGTTGCCGCAGAGTTTTACCTGTTATGAAATTATGTGGTAATATCATTAAGCCTGCAGCAGCAGTTAAAGAGGTGTTCAGAAAACTTCGTCTGGATATTTTTAACCCGTTTTTATAATCTTCTTCCATATATATTATTTTGGGATTACCACGCACAACAATTGAGCGCTAAATGCATAAAGATAAGGGGATATGTAAATAATGAATAAACATATAATAAAAAATCATAAATCCTTAAATCAGGGATAATAAAAAAGCTCTAAACGGCTACCAAATAAAAGATACTAGCTCCACCATATAAATTAATACTTATCCAATAGCAGTTTAGAGCCTTAATTGTCATAATACTGCCATTTACATTAAACGCTTTATCTCACATCATAAAATCAACGTTACTTGTTATCGGTTGGAGGCGTTACAACTACTGACTTTATGTCCAAATATTCAGCTATTTGCTCAAGCTCGTCCGCATGATGTCCCACTCCAATGGCAAAATGATGAGTGGGGGCTTCGGAGAACCACCTTTTCAAAAAAGTTTTCGTATCAGGAAAGAATTTACCCCGCGTGTTGGTATTTCCTGTGGCGGGTATCGGACCTTCTTCAGACCGACCTTCTGCTATGATGAACTTATAATCACCCTCCTTTGTCTGGCCAATGCCCATCAGCGTGATGGGACCTTCCTTGATCTTAAATTCAACGCTTGCACCGGAACCCGGCTTTCCGTGATATTTTTTCAAACTCCTTATTACGGGTTTTCCTTCTGCTATTTTAATATGATGCGGTCCGTCATGGCCTACCAGCACAAAATCTTCCTTGAAATCTATGGGATGAAACTCTCCCAAACTACCTCCTATGTCCAGACGGTCCATGATCATCATGGAAATGCAGGTTTTTATATCAAATTCACCGACCATGGGAAATCCGGCAGCAGTCAGCAGCGAATTGCCTACGATCAGACTGGACATGACCTTCTGTGTCTCACTACCTTCCATCCCTTCGTAATAATAGGACAGGCCATCCAGGTCTTTTTCTTCAATAAATTTCTCCAAGGCTACTCCTGTTTTCGATGCCTCATATAAATCCTTATCCGTCAACTTTTGAGTAATCGGATCTGCTTTGGGAACAGGGGTATCAAAAAAGCTCAATACCCTTTCCTTATAATCCTCTACTTCTTTCTCGCTTACCTTCTGATATTTTGCCACTATATCATTGGCTTCGCACATCACAACATGGCATCCAAAGGCTTCGGATATCTGGGTCGGATCAAATTGCAGATCGTACATGTTTTCCAATACATGTCCCATTGCCCCAATTCGCGAGGTTTTCAAATCATGCAATACTTTGGCTATCTGACAATATTTAGCTATTTCCTTATCAGCCTCCGGATCATTATGTAAGGTACCTATAATAAAGGGAGGCACCTCCCTGCCCATGCGAACAGCTGTATTGGCAAATTCAGGCATCGAACATATATCATCATTCGCCAGTTGCATCTGCGTTGTCGCCTCATCATAATTCAAGGCCTCTAAAGGCTGCAATCCTACCATGACCATTGGAACATCCAAATCCCTGAATATTTTGGCAATGGTCGAGGATGTGGCATAGGTGACCATGTCAATAAACAGCAGGTCAAGGTTGGCTGCCTGCATCTCGGGCAAAACCCGGTAGGCATCTTTAGCCTTATCTCCCAGACCAAAATTGACAACCTCTACACCATTGGATTTGACCTTTTCTTCAAATACATCCATCTTCTCATGCATCCTGTCCAGTAAGCCTGGAAACTGATCCCAGTATGTATAATGACCTACTCCGTATATCCCAACCCTGGCAGAAAGCGGCTCTTTCCTGGGTATGTCCGGTTGCGCATCCAAACCCTTAATGAATATCCCTGTTAAAAGAATAGGGAATACCAAAAACTTCCATCTAATTAATTTCATAATCTATTAAGTGTTTATAAAGTTGGTTAATTTTTCAAAAGATTAAATTTCTACCGCACAATATTATGTTTTCTAACATTATACCAGTAACTAATTGACTGGCTTTACAGTAATAATTCTTACCGGACCAAACAACCCGGATTCAACCAGGGGTACCTCAACCCAGGGAGCATCAATAAAATATCCCTTTTCTACATCGGTTGAACCAATGTTCGTACTGGTATAGTTCTGGCCGGTCAGGGCATCACCTGTAAGCCGGTTTGACCATGTATTGGCAATCTCAACAACCAGCTTATTCCTTCCAGGTTTGAGTTCATCAGTGATGTCAAACCGGGAGGGTTTGGTCCAGGTTATTCCCAGAGGCTGCTCATTCAGCCATACCTCACCCACGTGAGACAGATCACCCAAATCCAGATAAATCCTGGGATCTTCCAGTACATTCGAATTGATAGTATATACAAAATCCTTCTCATAACGGGCTATGCCAGAAAAATACTTTACTCCTTGATGTTTTGACTCCGTCCATGACTTGAGCTCCGGAAATATCACCCGTTCAGGCGCTCCCCAGCCTTCGGGGAAAAACACTTCCCAGGTTCCTTCCAGCGGTTGAACACCGATCTCGTTGTTGACAGTCCTGGGCTGTTCCTTTCCCGCCAGCTTAAACTCTCCTTCTTCCCAAAAATGAATCCCTTCTTTCTCATATTGTAATAAGGGCGGATGCTCATCAGAGCCTTTTACACTTGTATAATGTGAATCAAAACTGCCTTCTCTGAACACGACAAATTTGGCTCCATAGGGTGCAAGGGTGAGCGGCAAACTGATGTAATGATCATCCTGATTGTAGATCGATGCCTGAACGATCTCCCCGGATACAGGATCCCATATCTCAGGAACTTTTTCCTGCTGGCGGAAACTAAGATCTCTTGAAATCCACTCTCCGGTAGTATTCCGAACAAGGTAGAAATCCAGGTCATCTTTTCCGTAATGGACGTAATCCAAGGTAAATATTTCCTTGTCGTCATAGCTAAAGTCAGGAACAACATTCTGATGTCCAAGTATTTGCGAGGCCTCTATATCGTGATAGATCCTGGTCTTGTTTCTTTTTAAATCCCCCGGTTTATAATCTTTCCATAACCTATCTATTATACCCTCTACATCTTTCATGCCGGGCTTGATTTTTCGACTGGCAACCCTCATGGGTTTCTCACCTATGATGACTGCTCCCTGCTTGGCTAATTTCTCAAGCTTGAGCAGTACTCCGGGATTGAATTCATGTTCATCCGCCAGTGCCAGCATCTCAAATTCGGCACCGGTTCGGGGCAAAACCAGTTTATCGTCTTTCACTTCAAGTTCTTTTAGGATCTCGGTATTGATGATTTCATAATCGTATCCGGCACCGACAATAAAGCGACTGTTCTTATGCCCCCCGTAGTTGGGTATCGTATCCCCATAGTAATAAAGCACATCCGCTTTAAATTCTGCCTCCTGAAGAATATAGGAGATACGGGCTAAATAATCATTGAAAGGCCTGATCTTGGGCCACCAAACCCTTTTATCGTTGTAGTGGGTACCGGCGTGATAAACAATGCCCGGATCTCCCGTGTAGGATGGATTATGAGTAGATCCGTGTACCACAACCTTGTTCATTCCCTCACAAAATGCGCGGTCGCCCATAGGCTTCATTTCATACGGGCCTATTTGCCAGTGCTGAAACGAGGTAAAGGCTTCCTCCTCTACAGTACCACGTCCATAAATATGCGAAGCCGACGATACCTCTTTGACTACCCGTAAAATATCAATGCCTTTTTTATTAAACCGGCCATGATTGATCCAAAACTCACCGCGGGGCCGGTCGAGGCTTCCCAGGGCTTTCAGAGGCTCAACCGGTACATCGTGAAGGGGTTGGCCTGGTCCCCCTGCTTCCGCGTTAGTCTCAAGTCCATGGGCATTGCAGACTTCTTTGGACTTTTTATAAAAGTTGTTGATCATCAGCTCGGACAGGGTCCTTTGAAAATCTTCCCGGAATTTGTCGGTAAGTCCGGAAGCAAATATTTCCTTATCAAATAAAGCCGGTAGGAATTTGTCAACTTCATACCCGTTGATCTGTTCAAACTCTGACGGCAGCGTAGTGGTCCAGGTAGAGCCCTTGGCTTCATAGCTTGCCATATACAAATTGGTGAGCGCGGTTTCCTCCAGGTCACCCAGAACGGATTCCAACCTGTCTATCATATAGTTAAAATGATACTCGGTGGAGGCTGCATCGAAATGGTCGAGGATAGGTCCCGCAGAGTGCTCGCTGGGAAGGACCAGGTTCTCCCCTGAATTGGAGCAGACATACCTTACGATTTCCCACTCTCCCGAAGGAGCTTCCCAGTTTAACTTCTCGGTTTCCGGATTATAATACCGGGAGACATTGATGATGTCGCTGGTATCCATGTAGGCACCCCCGTGGTTGGCAGGAACGGCCAGGACTGCTACTTCCTCATAAAACACCGGTCGGCCGTCAGGGCCAAATTCAATCATAGTGGGATTACCCCAGTCATCCTTTTCCGGAATATCAGGAAACGGTAATTTTATGCTCTGTCGGCTTCTGCCGGTAATTTCCTTTTTAGAACGATATATCGATTTCGCTGCATATTTGGGCTTTATCCAGCTACCCCCGGCATTCCAGCTGCTGGCGGTATTTAAACCAACCTCCAGACCCAGTTTGCCGGCCTGCTCAACGGCAAATTTGATGGTCTCCAAGGATTCCTCACCCATAAAAGCGGGTCCTGATTTCACGTGATTGGTGTCACGCGAGCCAATTTCAAAAATGGTGAAACCTGAAATTCCAGCTTCTTTCATAGATTCAATCTCCTCTTTAAGCCTTACCGTATCAACATTACCACCCAGCCACCAATGATATACCATTGGGCGGGCCTTATCAGGAGGCGTCTTAAATCCCTGAGAAAATTCCGAATAAGTAACTGTCTCTTGCCCATAAATGT
>JAGXLC010000186.1 GCA_018334875.1 Bacteroidales bacterium
TTTGAATCGGCCTTTCTTATTGCGGCAGCCCTCATGGTGCTTCTGCCCCTCAATGCTTTCCTGGGTTTCTTTGATGGGATCGCCTATGTGCCGGGAGCAGTGATCAGCCTGGGAGTAAACCTGTATGGGATATACATGCTCTATACAGGTCTGACCCTTGTTCTCCAGGCAAAGAAAAAACCCGCCCGAACCTTTTCCTATATCCTGGCGGGTATCATGGTGCTGTTCCTGGTGGTGGTGTTGTATGCCCGCAATGAAGTGAGGAAAGATCACCAGGAAAGAAGAGAACAGGAAGAGCAGGTGTTGAAAGATCCGGCTGATCAGCAACAAAAGCCGTCAGCCGGAATCATTGTATCCTCTTTTTTATATATTGGCTGTAATAAGTGATGTGATTGCACCGAAGTTACTTGCCAAACCCACTGCCGCAGTGATTTTCATCAATTCTTTCACTGAAGGGTGTCCTAATATGTCCAGTGATTGGGATGCAAGGGGATGCAGCCGGGTTAGTTCGTTTTCAATACCCAAAGCAAGGGGAATGGTAATTCGAAAGGTGAAGGTGTCATTGGTCACCTCACAATCAGTGAGCGAGACAGGCCTCCCCTTCGTTATGGAATAGGCATGGACTCCTGCCTCTACTGCACGGAAATCATTCCCTGTTGCTATCAATACAGCATCAATGCCGTTCATAATCCCTTTGTTATTGGTGACTGCCCTGGAAACACTATACTTGCCAACTTGTACAGCCTTTTGAAATTTCTCTGCAAACTGGCTTCCTTCCATGGATGCATGAATCTCACCCAGGGCATGAACAGGACATTCTACCTTCATTTTAACATAAGAACCCGGGGTATAATTGGAGAGAACAGCCATCAGAATCTCCAGCTTACCCGGTTCGTGTTGTTCTGTATATTCTTTGAATTCCCTGGCGGTATTTTCCAGAAACGAGTTGATAAACGCGGCCCCCATTTCATTTCCTGTTTCAAAAGAAAAGCCAAAGAGGTAATAATGATCCATTTCACTTGTCATATCCGACAGCCACGTTTCGGATATCTTCATCTCATGGTCAGAAAGGTCTTTGGAACCATCAAAATTTTTAATATCTATTTCTTTGGCAAATTGATTGAACAGCGATTCCAATGTTTCGGAATCGCCAGTCCAGATCAAATGAATGTATCCCCGTTTGGCCGTAGCAATATCTTCGGTGTGAAATCCGCCGTGATCATACCAGAACCCGGCAGCTTTTGAAGCCGCTTCAATTACCCCTTTTTCTTCCGTTACCATAGGGACGTGATAGGTATTCCCGTCAACAAGAAAGTTGGGTGCAATACCATAGGGTAAATGAAAATTGGATATTGTATTTTCACTGAGTTGTTCCAGTTTTTCCTGCAGGGAATCATCGGAAAAACGGTATGCTTTGGTTTCCTTTTTAAAGTCATCCGGGTTCTTCAGGTTCTGAGCAATCAGGTTCAGTTTTTCTTCTCTGCTCAAACTCTTAAAATCTTCGAAAGCGTAATCAATTTTTTTCATAACGTGTCTATTTGGATTGAATCCATTTTCTAAATGTTCCTCTAATTTAGAGCAAAATATTGATTTATAAAAATATCGGGTTATTTTTTATCAGCTATATTTTGTTTCTTATCCTCTTCATCCTCAGAATTTTCAGGATTTTCAGGATTTGCCTGCATCTGTTCAGAAATCTTATTCAACTTTTCATTGAGCGATTTCATGGATTCGGCATTCTGGTTGTATTCCTTGGTCTGTATATTAAACAGGACTTCTTTTAACTTAAGTATTTCAATATCTTTGCCTTGCATGGTTATCTTGTTCTCAAGATTTTTTTCATGGGTTCTTTGCCGTTCTCTTAAATATTGAGCGATATACCGGAGCAGAATTAAGATTACAATACCCGCAAGGGAGTAAAACAGGAAGGGATAACCGGCAACAACGGTAAATCCAAGGTTTATATTCAGGCTAACAGTAAATACTGCCCAGTTAAAAGCAGCAAAATAAGCCCATATCACTATCCAGAGTATTAAAAGATAGTTGATGGTTGTTTTTAAAGTTTCAATATTTTTCATAAGATTATTTTTTTATTAATATATTGGCCTTATGGAACCTGCATGAAATAATCATGTCCTTGTTGTGGAAGTTCGTGCATGCAGGTTTCATATGGTTCTTTTTTTATTTAATTAATTGGTCATATGGAACTTCCATGATAAACATATCATTTTTCGTGTTAAGGTATCATGGAAGTTTCACAAGATTGAGTTTTATGGATCATGTTTACTGACAGCAAAAAGGCGCTTAGCAGCCACTACAGCAGATTAGCCGCTAAGCGCCTGTAAAACTGTTATTTTGTTATATAAGCTTTACCAGAGAAAAGATCATCCTTGTTTATCTTCTATATCACTGGACAGCTCAATAATTTTTTTATCGACCTCTTCCAATTGCTCTAACAGGGATTGCACCTCTTCATCTTTGGTGAAATCATCAGGTATGGCATTGTCATTGTTTTTCATTGCCAGATACAATTTCACACCCAGCTGCGATCCCAATTTTTTCTTTTCATTGTTAAGGTTTCTCATCTCGTACATATCCCGGTATTTCTCTGCCAGTTCCTGGGCTCTGTTCACCGCATTTTTGGTTAATTCAGCCCCGGTTTTGTAGGCCTCGGAAGATGTTTTCTTTATGCTGCCAAAGATTTTCTCTGAGTAGAAGGACAATTTCTCACCGATCACTTTGGCCTCTTCATTGATCACCTTGGAGCCCTCGGAAATGTTTTCACCAGCTTCTTTCCAGAAATCGCGGCTTTCAGTTTTCTCTTTGCTGTCCTGCGCTTTTCCGGTTTCCCCGGAGCCTTTGCTTTTGGCTTTACCGGCGGACTTTGAAGAAGCGCTTTTACTGGTTCCGCTTTTTGATTTTCCTGATGATTGGGTCTTTTTACCGGTTCCCGTAGTTGTGGATTTTGTCTGCGATCCTTTCTTTGTTGATGAGGTAGATTCAGACTTTTGCTCTTCCTGTTGAGCGGAGGTCTTTTGCTGCTCTTCTCCGGAAGTTTTGTTTTCTTCTTCTTTTCCGGTGTTATTGGATGTGTTTTTAGTTGCCATAATTCAATTATTTTAAATGGTTTATATGCATTTGATTGTTTCTTATTTCAATCAGTAGGCTGAAGGGCTTGCCGCGCCAGGGCGGGGTCCCTTCACTGAAAACTTATTAACTTTGCTTGGCTTTTTTTCTTCTTCTGCCCAGAAAATACAACAGACCCAAAACAACAATCCCGGCCAGGATGATTATAACGACGGTATTGCGGATCGCTTTGACTTTTTCGGAGCGTCGGGCTTCCAGTTCGGATCGCTGTTGGGCAAGTTCCTGGCGATCTTCTGCAATCTCCTTTTGCAGGGATTCAATGCGTTCTCTTTTTTGACGAATTTCACTTTCCAGGCTTTTCAGCATTGCTGAGCCCTCAACCTCGTCGCCCAAATCTCTCTGCTCTTTTTTATCCCTGCCGGACTCAGTCAACAGATCGGCTTCTTTTCGGGCCAGGGCTGCTTCCTCCTCCTCCAGTGCCGATTTGTCGGCCAGGATATCGGACAGCTCCTGGTTTCTGACTACCTCTATCTCCTTGTTCAGAGAGTCCAGGCGTTGGCTGATCTGCGATTTTTGCTCAGCAAGGGCGCTTTTAAGCGAGTTAAGTTTCTCCTCCTGCTGATTGAGGGTATTCATTTCACTATTCAGTCGTTCCTGCTCCTCCTTGCTGAATTCTTTTATCATTTCATTGTTGCTGTATTCCTGCTCCATCATGTCACGAAGCCTTTGTTTGAGCTGCTCCACGTCGTTCATCCAGTCTTGTATAGAAGCGATGGATCGCTCGGCAGAATTAATTTTACTCTGCTCTTCTTCGATAGTGTTGTTAATCTCCTCAATCTTCAGATTGATCTGTTCCAGCCGGGTATCATCCCCACTCTCTGTGAGCGCCTGGTTTTTTTGCCGCAGATATTGATTCTTCTCCTTTTTCAACAACTCAATCTTTTGATTGGACAGTTTGATTTGCTGCCGGTGAATTTCAAGCTGATTTTCCTTCATGCGGGTTTCTTCATCGAGTTCTTCGAGTCGGCTGTCAATCTCGTCAACGCCCGTAACAAGTTTTTTCCTGGCTTGTTGTTGTTGTTCATTGACCTGTTTCTCCTGGACTGAAAGGGTGTCTCTCTTCCTTTCCAGGCTCCTGATGCTGTTTTCAATGTCAGAGAGGCTGTCATTCATACGGGTTAATTTTACCTGCATAGATTTTTTCCGTTCTTCCAGGCGATCGATTTGCTCCTGTTTCTGGGTCTTGGCAAATTCTTTCTGACTCTCGGAAAGCTTGTCTATTTCTTCACTGATCTGCTGTCGTTCGTTCTCTAATCTGTTTTGCTGCTCTTCCAGGGAATCTTTGACAGTTGTAAGGTCGTTGAATGTTTCTTCAACAGCTTCCTGCTGGGTCTCCAAAGCTTCAGTTTGTTTTTCTATCAGCTTTTCTGCCTCTTTTTCAGACTCCGGACTTTTGCATCCGCCCATACTGAAGATGGCTAAAGCAAGCACAATGGCCAGCTTGTTAATGAATTGTTTGGGTGATTTTTGTCTTCTCATAATAGGTGTGTTTTTGGTGGTGATGTAAAAGCATGTATCTATTTTTCAACAATTTCAAACTCTTCTGAGATCAGGCGGGATGTAGGTATGACATGCTTTGTCTTTCCATCCTTTATGGTAACATGCATCCTGTCTATCTTTACAATTTCCCCCTGTAGCTTGTTGTATTTAATATACTGACCCACATGAAAATTACCTTTGCCGTAATAAGAGGAAAGGATATTTTTGAAAACATCCCGGGACGAGATGGCAAAGGCTACAGCAAAGGCCAACAGAACAGAGCCAATAATTAAAGTGATGTTAGAGGTAAGAAGAGATGTTTCAACCCCGGCCTGCTCTAAAGCCGTGATGGCAACAATGGCCATAATAATATAAAATGCGGATTGCCCCAGAGCAGATGCAGAAGCAACTTCAAAAGACTGCAAAGTGGTTTTTATAAAATCTCTGATCAGGTTGCTCAGATAAAATCCCACCACAAAAATGATGATCGCACTGAATAACTGGGGCAGATAAGTGATTAACTGGTTAAAAGACCGGGAAACAGCGCTCCATCCAAGTGTGTCGGTAGCGGTGATGATAAACAGCAACAGGATGACCCAATAAACGAATTTGCCTATAATCTTACTGGGCACTACTTTGTACTCGGATTTCTGCATCCATTTCATTTCGTTGATGCGGGCCGCCAGCTTGTCGAAATGCAACAGGCGAAACAAACGGGA
This sequence comes from Bacteroidales bacterium, assembly GCA_018334875.1. Taxonomy (NCBI): domain Bacteria; kingdom Pseudomonadati; phylum Bacteroidota; class Bacteroidia; order Bacteroidales; species Bacteroidales bacterium. Next base: position 5,346 of record JAGXLC010000186.1, read on the forward strand.
GATGACACGTGAGAGGATCTTTGCCAAAAGCCAGCCAACAAGCAGCAGCAAAACAGCCGCCAGGATGCCGGGCAGAATGCGCATGATTTCCTCACCCAGGGTACTTAACGAGTTGATTACGATTTGTCTCCATTGCTCAAGTTGCGTCATATTTTATCGTTTTTATGATTGGTTCCTTTTTTTGTTCTTTTTAAGAATAGATCTCCCAGCGTTTTGCCGAATTTAACCGTAAACAGTTCTGCTGAATCGGCAATCAACTGATGCATTTTGATGTCTCTTATGATTCTTTTTTTAAGCGCTTCAGGAGGCTCGACATCTTCATGAATCTCTTTGAATGGATTGGGCTTTTTTCTCATACTTCAATGCTTTTAAATTGCTCCTTATATATCTTGTATGCTTTCTTCTTTGCACGACTCACACGCATTTTCGCAGTGCTTTCTTTTATTTTGAAAACTTCCATGATCCCCTTCAGCGACATCTCGTCGTTGTATTTCAGGATTAAAATCATCCGGTCCTCTTCATCCAGTTGTTCCATGATGCGCGTTATTTTGGATGAATCAATCGTTAATATTTGTTCATCATCCGGTTCTTCAGGGATAGAAGTCATGTCTGTTTCATAGTCATATCTTTTTTTGTTCTTTGTTGAACGGATCACATCGATGATATGATGATTTGTGATCGAATAGACCCAGGAGGAAAAAGCTGCATCACCCTTATATGTTTTGAGACGGAGGAATATTTTCATAAAAATATCGTGCGTAATATCTTCTGAATCCTGAAAATGTCCGAAAGTGATCAATACTTTATTAAAGACCACTTTTATATACCTGTCATAAAGTGCGCCAAAGGCATCTATCTCACCTTTTTCAGTGATCAGGACGATGAGCTCTTTGTCAGAATAGTTGGTCAAATGGTCCACTAATGTTTCGTTTTGATTTTCCTGGTTATCTTCATACTTAGCTGTAAGTCAAGTTAGTGTTTTTTTATACATTGCGCAACCATTAAATCCGCGAAAGATGGATCAATGAACCACAATGAATTCTGACAGAACTTTCCGGGTAAATGAATTTTGTAACCACCTGTTCAAATGAACAATCCCTTTGCGGTCAATTGATTATATGTTTTATGCCACGGGTTGCAGAGGTAATACCTTTAAAGCTGCTGTTGCTCAACAAAATGATCGTTAAAGCGTCCCCATGGTATTTTCTGTATGTATTTGTAAATCCGTTCCATACACCATTATGGTAGGCCTTCAGATCTTTCTTTCCTTTCGGCAGGTGATATCCAAAACCATAGGGAATGGTGTCGCCTCTTGCCGTTACCCCTCTTTCATAGGCTGCTTTGATAGTGGTATCGGCAAGAATAAAATGCCGGTCGAGCGCCTGGTCCCATCTCATCAGATCCTCACCGGTCGAATAGATCCCTTTATCCCCTATTACACCGTCATTAACAGTAGGTGGGATGGCCACATACCTTCTGGACGACCATCTGTATCCCAAAAGCTCACCGGGGTACCTGGGATCTTTCCTGTACTGATGAATGGGATCATCGGAAAAACTGCGTGCATAGGTGTTGCTCATGCCCAGCTTGGAGAAGAAATGCGCATCCAGGAAAGCATCAATTGCCTCTCCGCTGATTTGTTCTACAATACCCACTAGGATCATGTAACCAGTGTTGCTGTATCTATAACGGGTACCGGGTTCAAAATGGGGTATTAAATCGTACCGGCACATCATTTTGATCATCTCTTCATTGTCGGGAGGTGTTTCTTTCTTCCATTCATGTTCGGCCAGCCACATATAATTCGGCACCCCTGATGTGTGGTGTAACAAATGACGTATGGTTACATTTTTATAGGGAAAGCCGCCTATATATTTGGTGACAGAATCTGCATAATTCAATCTTCCTTGCTGGTATAATAACATCACCGATGCAGCTATAAATTGTTTCGAAAGAGAAGCCAATTGAAATTTACTGGTATCATCTATCGGTCTTACTCTATAGGTTAAATTGGTATATCCAACGTGCTTTTTATATACCATATGTCCATTGCGCCCAATGACAATGCTTCCGTTGAACCCTCTTCTCTTGTATAGCTTTTCCGTATAGGCATCCAGATTGGATAGGGTGGATCCGCTCAGGCCTTTATAATTCTCCTCATTCTTTTTTGGAATATTATTGAATTCAAAATACTGGATCTCTATATTTTCAATATTTCCAATATCTCCATCTATCTGGTTTTCATCAACCGGAAACAGTTTTAGATTTCCAGTTACATTAAAACCAAAAAGGAGGAAAACCAGAATTATCCCGGCTGCTGATGCGAATAGATTCCTGTTCATAAGATTGATTATTTTTAAATCTATCTTTTAAGACGAAAGGATTGAGAAAAGTCACAATATTTGGTGACTTTTTTCCGCCCCATCTGGGGAACTGTCTTTTGGAGGGTTACCGCACAAAAAAAAGACCGGCCGCCACCCGGCAGCCAGTCCCTTTCGATGCTTCAGAAATCAATTTTACTCTATCATCAGGGCTTTCCGAAATTGGCAATGGCCACATCGATGGTCCCTAGATCCACGCTGCTGTTGCTTCCGTTGAAAAACACCACCTTTACATGCCCGGCTGAGGCTACATAAGCGCTCATGGTTAGGCCCTGTAAATCAACTCCCACAGAAGG
>JAGXLC010000187.1:0-4924 GCA_018334875.1 Bacteroidales bacterium
CATTGAAGGTTGTGAGCATGGCAGTCTCGTTTTTTACGGCAACCAGGCGCTCGCTGAGTTTCCTCCTTAGGCGGCTCATGCGCTGGCGGTTGGTTTCTCTTGAAAACCGTCGGTTACTGGGTTCTTCTTCAGCCGGTTCTTTAGACTTGAGGGCTTCCCGTGCCAGCTCCACATCCTGTTTGGTTATCCTCCTCAGCCCTTTCAGTACATCATCGATGGAAAGGTTGTATGCTTCCATCATCTTTTGTGCGACGGGTGTCATTTTTATTTTACCATAAGACTCTTCATTTTCTTTTGTTTCACCGGCTTCTTTATCTGTTTCTTTGCCTGTTTCTTTAACTGTTTCTGAGGATTTGGATGAAGATTCGGAATCCTTTGAATGGGTTGCTGTTTCCGCCTGATGATCCCCTTTCTCTTCTCCGGGTTCGGGTTTATCCGGGGCTTTTGCCGTTTCGTCTATCCGGCAGGCTATATTTCCTACGTGGATGGTTTCTCCTTCCCCGGCCAAAATTTCTATTTTACCGCTTGCCTCGGCAATAAGTGGTAGCGTGGCTTTGTCCGATTCAATTTCGGCGATTTCCTGATCTTTTTCCACATAATCCCCATCGCTAACCAGCCAGCTGGCTATTTCCACTTCGGTTATGGACTCCCCGGGACTGGGGATTTTCATTTCAATCATAATTTACTTGATATGGTTTTGCTGTTTGACCGGTTTTCTGTAACGCCCTACTTCGCAATCCAGATTGCAGTATTTATAGTTCAGCCCGCAGGTACATTTTCTGAATGCCTTTCCCAGGATATCGTTCTGTTCTATCTGGTGCAGTTGATACAACCCCACGGCCGGACTGGCACTGGGTGCTCTTGTTACGGAGCGCAGATCAATATCTTTGAACTGATCCCTGATGTATTTCCATGCTCCCATGTTTTCCGGTTCTTCCTGAATCCAGATCCATTGCTCGGTATTTCTGTATTTGCCGATAACCTGCTCTACCTCCTTATCCGGAAAGGGATACAACTGTTCAATACGGATGAGGGCGACATCTTTGATATTAAAATGTTCCCTGCGTTCCAGCAGATCGTAATAAATTTTGCCACTGCAAAAAATAACCCGATGCACTTCTTTATTATTGACTTCAGGATCATCGATAACTTTCCTGAATTTTTTGTAGGCCAGGTCTTCCATGCTTGAAACCACCCTGCTGTGCCTCAGCAGGCTTTTGGGTGTGAACAGTATGAGCGGTACCCTGAAGTTTCGGTGTATCTGCCGGCGCAGAACATGATAGAAATTGGCCGGTGTAGTGCAGTTAACGATCTGCATGTTATTATTGACAGCGAGATTCAGGAAGCGTTCCATCTTTCCGCTGGAATGTTCCGGTCCCTGTCCCTCATAACCATGGGGCAGAAACAGGACGATACCGTTCATCAGGCCCCACTTTTCTTCGGCCGAACTGATGTACTGATCAATAATTACCTGGCCCATATTGTTAAAATCTCCGAACTGAGCTTCCCAGATTGTAAGCCCTTCCGGAGTGGTCAGCGCATAGCCGTATTCAAAGCCCATAACACCGAACTCAGAAAGCGGGGAATTGTAAATGTGAAATTCTCCCTGGTGTTCATTGATGTGTTTAAGGGGTACATACTTTTGATCTGAATCTTCCAGAGTAAAGGTAGAGTGCCGGTGGGAAAAGGTTCCCCTTTCCGAGTCCTGACCGCTCAGTCGTACAGGGTATCCCTCATCCACCAGCGTTCCATAGGCAAGCAGCTCAGCCATCCCCCAGTCAAGCCGGTTTTCCCTGATCATTTTCTTACGCTGTTCAATGAGCTTGTAAGCCTTTTTGAAAAATTTCATATCGGAAGGCAGGTGATTGATCTTCTCCGCTATGGTTTTCAGTTTCTCATACTCGATATTGGAGTCGGGCGATTGATCGAAATCTCTGTATTCGGGGTAAATGTAATTTTCCCATTCTTCCTTAAGAAATTGCCTGATATGCACCTTTTTCGATTTCCTGGCTTCTTCCAGCTTTGTTTCCAGCCATTGGTTGTAATCGTTTTCTTCTTTTTTGATTTCTTCTTCAGTATATATTCCATTGTTGATCAAAAAATTGCTATAAATATCCCTTGGATCGGGATGTTTGCTGATGGCCTTGTAGAGCAGGGGCTGGGTGAAACGGGGCTCATCGCCTTCGTTATGCCCCTGTCTTCTGTAACAAAGCAGATCAATGAATACATCGGTGTGAAATTTTTGCCTGTACTCCATGGCAAGCTGTATGGTGTAAACCACAGCTTCCACATCATCACCATTCACATGAAAAATGGGTGATTTGGTCACTTTTCCTATATCGGTGCAATAGGTGCTGCTTCTGCCTTCCAGGTAGCTGGTGGTAAAACCTACCTGATTATTGATTACCAAGTGGATGGTGCCGCCGGTATGATAACCGGGAAGCTGCGACATCTGAATGGTTTCATATACTACACCCTGGGCCGCTATGGCGGCATCTCCGTGGATTAAAATAGGAGCCAGTTTGTTGTAATCGTGCACGTACTTATGGGTGATTTTTGCCTTGGATATTCCTTCCACAACAGGATCCACTGCTTCCAGATGCGAAGGATTCGGCGTCATATTCAGCCATACCTTCTTCCCCTTATCGGAAGTGATCAGATTGCTGTATCCCAGATGGTATTTTACATCTCCCAACATCTTGTTTTCTTCAAAAGCTTCACCTACAAACTCATCAAATATGTCTTTGACGGGTTTTTTCAGGATGTTGGCCAGCACATTCAGGCGTCCCCGGTGCGATATGGCAATACTGAATTCCTCGATTCCCAGATCCGCTCCCTTATCTATTACTGATGCAAGGGATGGTATCAATGCTTCTGCCCCTTCCAGTGAAAATCGCTTCTGACCTACGAATTTCCGGTGTATAAACCTTTCAAATCCTACAGCATGCTTTAAATGGTTATATATATGCTTTCTTTCCTGTTTATTAAAGGAAGGGATGTTTTTCGTGGATTCCATCTTTTCCTGCAACCAGGTGGTTATTTCCGGCTTCCTGATATACATGTATTCGGCACCGATTGACCCGCAATAGGTCTGTTCCAGATGTTCAACAACATCCCTCAGTCTGGCAGGACCGATTCCAAGCCGGTTACCTGCATGAAATACCTTATCCATATCTTCTTCGGAAAGCCCATGGTTCTCAATATTGAGTGTCGGTGTATAGTTGCGCCTGCTTCTTACCGGATTGGTCTTGGTAAAGAGGTGCCCCCTTTTCCGGTAAGCATCGATCAGATTGATTGCTTTAAATTCTTTGTCAAAGCCTCCCTCATCAACACCATCATCTTTAAATTGCCGGCGGGCAAACTCGAAACCTTTGAAGAAGTTTTGCCAACTGATATCCAGTTGGCCAGGATCTTCAAGGTACTGGCTGTATAATTTTTCTATGGTATTTATATCGGTATTTCCCAGAAATGTAAATGTATCCATGTACAGAAATTTTTTTACCTTTGGGTTACATTAAACAATAATGACAACGTACACCCTGTCAATGTTTCAAACCGGTTTGCCGGCGACAGGATAAATATTGTCGCTTGCTTTGAATATTGAACAAAAAGGGAGATATGAATGTTTGAGATTTATTCTAGAATAATTCGGGTTAAAAGTGTTTGAAGTTATCTATGTTTAAAAATATAAAGGTGTATTATGAAAGTTGGTTTATTAAAGGAAACCGGGGACGATCTCAGGGTAGCTCTTTTGACCGATAATGTCCGGGAGCTTGTAAAAATGAATCTTACCCTGCTGGTGCAAAGCGGAGCGGGTGAGGGTGCTTTTGTCAGTGACAATGATTACAGCGATGCCGGGGCAGAAATTAAGAACTTTGATGAAGTGATTAGTCAGGCCGATATGCTACTTAGGATCAATCCCTTTTCAGAACAGGAAATGTCAGGGATTGATGAAGGAAAGGTTTTGGTATCTCTGTTCAATCCGCTGATGAATAAGGCGCTTTTGGAGTATGCCGCATCCCGAAACGTGACCACGTTCAGCCTGGATAGCATTCCCAGGATAACGAGGGCACAGTCCATGGATGTTTTATCTTCAATGGCTACCATTGCAGGCTATAAAGCTGTAGTGGATGCAGCTATGAATCTGCCCAAGTTTTTCCCTATGTTTATGACCGCTGCAGGTACCATCAAACCGGCAAAAGTATTGGTACTGGGTGCAGGGGTGGCCGGATTACAGGCGATTGCAACCGGAAGAAGGCTGGGCGGGGTGCTTGAGGCTTTTGATGTAAGAAGCGAAGTAAAGGAAGAGGTACAAAGTTTGGGAGCCAAATTTATTGAAGTCGAAGGTGCTCAGGAAGCTGCAGATGCCGGAGGATATGCGGTGGAACAGACTGAGGACTATAAACAAAAACAAAGGCAACTGGTTCATGATCATGCCATAAAATCTGATGTTATCATTACAACTGCCCAGATACCGGGAAAAAAAGCACCTCTTCTTGTTCACAAAGAGACGGTGGAACAAATGAAACCCGGTTCGGTAATTGTTGATCTTGCCGCTTCATCGGGAGGCAATTGTGAGCTTACGGAGAATGATACAATGGTTGTGAAGCATCAGGTAAAGATCATCGGTAAATCAGATTATCCCAATGATATGCCGGTTGATGCCAGCAAAATGTTTGGCAACAATCTCACCGATTTTTTGAAAGTGATGTTTTCAAATGAAGGCGAGTTCAACTTGAATTTTGAGGACAACATCCTTAAAGAAACCTGCTTTACCCATGAAGGGGAAATAGTAAATGAGCGATTGAAAACTGTTAAAAAATAATGAGTTTATGGAAGAAATACTGGTCTTTTTTTACACTTACAAGGAGTCCGTTTTTGTTATTGCTTTGGCGATTTTTCTTGGATTTGAAGTAATCTCTAA
>JAGXLC010000187.1:5465-7993 GCA_018334875.1 Bacteroidales bacterium
CAACTGGTGTCGCTGTTTAACGCTACCGGAGGTATTGCTTCTGCCCTTGTGGCACTGATGGAATATCCTGCAGTATCTACCGCGGGAATATTGATCGTAACCCTACTTGGTTTAACCATAGGAAGCATTTCCTTTAGCGGCAGCCTGATCGCTTATGGTAAACTTGACGGAAAAGTCGGGGACATTTTCTCTCCGGTCATGAAATATGTGAATATCATTTTATTGGCAGTGGTGCTTGGATTGTTGGTATATCTGGCCTCTATGGGAAGTGACACAGCCAGCGCCCTGATATATGGGTTGTTTGTTATATCTCTGGTATATGGAGTGTTGTTTGTCATGCCCATTGGAGGAGCGGATATGCCGGTAGTGATTTCACTGCTGAATTCTTTTACTGGTATTGCCGCAGCTATGGCCGGTTTCATTTACGGGAACCAGGCTATGATCCTTGGAGGTATTTTTGTCGGGGCAGCCGGATCAATACTTACTGTGCTGATGTGTAAAGCCATGAACCGTTCTCTGATTAATGTAATTATCGGAGCTTTTGGTGGAGGCGCTGCAGCAGCGCAATCGGAAGGCGGCACCATCAAAGAGATCTCAGTGAGCGATGCTGCGATACTGATGAATTATTCCCAGCGGGTGGTGATCACCCCCGGTTACGGCCTGGCTGTGGCCAAAGCACAGCATGCCGTCCGTGAGCTGGATCAGATGCTTGAAGAGAACGGAGTGGAAGTCAAATATGCCATCCATCCGGTGGCAGGCAGAATGCCCGGTCACATGAATGTTTTGCTTGCAGAGGCTGAGGTGCCCTATGATAAGCTGTTGAAGATGGAAGACGTCAATCCCCAGTTGCCCAACACAGATGTGGTATTGGTTATTGGAGCCAATGATACCGTAAATCCCGCTGCAAAAGAAGATCCGGGAAGCCCTATTTATGGTATGCCTATTGTCGAAGCCAATGAGGCCAAAAATGTGATTGTGATGAAAAGAGGAATGGGCAAGGGATACTCGGGAATTGAAAACCAGCTGTTTTTACAGGACAGAACAAGGATGCTCTTCGGAAATGCCAAAGATTCCGTACAAAAGATCATCGAGGAGATTAAGAATATGTAGTGGCATAAAGCGTAGAGCTCAGGGCAGAGAGCTCAGAGCAAAGGGCGAAGAGCAGAAAGCAGAGGGCAACGCATCTCGGGTTTCGGATCCCGGGTTATTGTTAGCGAAAGGGGATAAATGAGTGAGAGGAAGAGGTGGAACCGGTAAAAATTAGCCAATCGGCTAGTCTGCCATACCTGCTCACTGGTTAATGATGCCAACCGGCTGGTTTGTCATAACTACGCACCGGTTAATGATGCCAACCTACTGATTTGACATGCCTACGCACTGGTTAACGATGCTAAACCGTTGATTTGTCCTTCCTGCTCATTGGTTAATGATACCTCACCATTAGTTTATAATTCTTATCTATAAAATTTTAAGGAATGAAAGATTTAGCTACCGGCAACCCGAGGCACGAGATACGAGGCGCTTTGCCCTGAATTCTGAGCGTTATGCTCTGCGCTCTGAGCTCTGAGCAATTAACTTTCTTCCACCCTATGCTGCTACAACCAACTCGGGACCCGGAACCCGGGACTCGAAACGCTTCGCTCTTTGCTCTTTGCCCTGCGCCCTTCGCTCTTCGCTCTTCGCTCTTCGCTCTCTGCCCTGCGCTTTCGTATTACAAATTATTTTTCCTAAATTTGTGCGCTTGATTAAGGAAACGAACAACTGCCTATGGAGGAACACAAGCTAAAGCAGGCTGCTGAGCTGATTGTGCAATCCAAACACAATACAGGATTTACAGGGGCTGGTGTTTCCGTGGAAAGCGGTATTCCACCTTTTCGGGGTGAAAATGGATTGTGGGACAAATATGATCCGGGAATTCTTGATCTGAATTATTTTTATTCTCACCCCGAACAAGCCTGGCCGGTTATTAAAGAGATTTTTTATGAATTTTTCGGGAGCGCCCGGCCCAATGAGGCTCATAAAGCCCTGGCCGAGCTTGAAAAGATGGGCTTGCTACAAAGCATCATCACCCAGAATATTGACAATTTGCATCAGGAAGCGGGAAGTACGAGGGTGTACGAATTCCATGGGAATTCCAGATATCTCGTATGTCAGAAATGCAACGAGAAGTTTGAGGTGAACAAGGAATTTCTGGAGCATATGCCCCCCAGATGTGAAAAATGTGGTTCTGTACTGAAACCCGATTTTATTTTTTTTGGGGAGATGATTCCACAATATGCTTATCAGAAATCAGTTGAAGAAGCCCGGAAAGCAGAAGTATTCATTGTTATTGGCACTACCGGGGAGGTGGTGCCGGCCTCACTTATTCCACAGATGGCCAAAGAAAATGGTGTTCAGATCATTGAAGTAAACCCCAACCCCTCGGCTTTTAGCCATTCCCTCACCGACGTGTTTTTACAGGGCAAAGCTACGGAGGTTATGTCAGAACTTTTGCAGGAAGTTAAGAGGATGCAATAGCAAACGATTAC
>JAGXLC010000188.1 GCA_018334875.1 Bacteroidales bacterium
AAATACGTTTGACAAACCCATTTGAAGATTCAATTCAGGAATTTAGAGACTCAATTCAATCCCCTGCAGATGTAATTAAGGCAGTTCAATAGGGCACATTCAGAAAAAATGTGTCATTATGTCAAAAAATAAAGAAGTAAATTGTATAAAACTTGCAATTGCTGTTAAATTTAGTACTTTTATCGGGCCAAACCCACAACAACAACTATACCGGCAATACAAATCATACGTATTATCATGAAAAAAGCATTCTTATATCTCCTCATTGCAATAGCCCTTGCCGGATGCAAAGACGGAAACCTGATATTCATAGAAGCCAATGAGCAAAAGGGCTATCATTATCCCTATTTCTTATTTATTCCCGATGGCCTGGATACCGGCCAGGACTCCTATGTGATTGTCGAGCCCAACAATTCGGGATTTCTCGATGATGACCTGGAGAAACACATTGAAAAAGCAGAACGGACCGCCACCAAAGACTACTATACAGGAAACTATGTAGCCCGGGAACTGAAAATTCCCCTGCTGGTTCCTGTCTTCCCAAGGTCAAAATCCCAATCGAAGATTTATACCCACGCTTTGGACAGGGATGTGATGCATCAGAAGGGCAATTCCCTGGAAAGAACCGATCAGCAGCTTGTTGAAATGTTTGAAGATGCCCGCCAAAGACTAAAGGAACGCAACAATGATACAGAAAATCAATTCCTGCTTACGGGATTTTCCGCTTCAGGAACCTTTGCCAACAGGTTTGCCGCTTTGCATCCCGATAAAGTAGCTGCGGTGGCTGCCGGCGGGCTCAACGGACTGCTAATATTACCGGCAGACAGCATAGACGGCAAAGCCCTGAATTTCCCGCTTGGAACCAATAATTTTGAGGAAATAATGAACAGGGAGTTTCGGATGGATCTTTTCAAAAACACTCCGCAATATTACTTTATGGGAGAACTGGACGACAATGACGCCATCCCTTATGATGATGCCTTTGATGACGACGAGCGTGAACTGATCTATGAGATAATGGGAAAAGAAATGCAGCCCGAACGTTGGAATTACTGCAAAAAGATATACAAGGACGCCGGTATCCATGCCACGGTAAAAACTTATACCGGCCTGGACCATGAGCAACCTGAAGGGATCAAAGAGGAGATAACGGATTTTTTCAGGAAAGCAATCAATGGGAACTAAGAAACAAGGAAGAGGAGAAGAGGAGAAAGGGGGAAAACGAGAAAACGAGAAAGGGAGAAAATGAGAAGACGATCATTGAGTATTTTGAAAAGTAAATAGCGATGTAGCTACATAATCAGCAGTAGAGACGCAATGCTTGCGTCTCGATAATTCGGGAACGACGGAACGACTGCACGAGGGCACGACGGCACGACGGCACAGCAGTAGAGACGCAATGCTTGCGTCTCGGAGATCGATGCACGACTGGCACGACTGGCACGACGGCACGATAGAACGACGGCACGTAAGAGCGAAGAAAACGAGAAAACGAGAAAACGGAATGTGTGTAGAGACACGCCTATGTCTCAGTAATTGGTATGAATGAAAATTTTTGCTATAGGTAACCCGGGACGCGGGACTCGGGACAAAAGATAAGAAATAAGAGACAAGATATAAGAAACAAGAAATATGAGATGAGAAATAAAATTATTCCTGCATCTCTTTCGATTGAATAATATGAACACCCCTTTCCTCACTCCATATTCTGTCGAACATACATGCCGCCACCTGCCTTACATGGATGGGTTTCATGTTACCAGGCAATAAAAAACCCAGGGGTTTCATGAGGCCCTTCCCCAACGTCTCGGCCGGGCGAAATTCTTCTCTGTTACCCAAAAGCATAGAGGGACGGAATATATAAACAGATTCAAAGGGTATTTGCTTCAAATCCTCCTCTAACTGGCCCTTCACCCTGTTATAGAAAAACATTGATCCGGGATTGGCCCCAACCGCACTCACCAGGGCGAATTTAGCGGCCCCGTTTCGATAAGCTGCACGGGCAATCTGTAAGGGATAATCATGATCCACCCTGAAGAAAGCATCCCGGGATCCTGCCTTTTTCATGGTCGTCCCCAAACAGCAATATACATGATCTGCCTGTATACGACTGTTATCCGGATGTTCATAGTCATAGACAATCTGTTCCAGGGATGGATGCTCTATCTCTAAAGGCCTTCTAACCAAAACCTTCACCCTTTCGTACGCATTGCTTTCCAGGAGCAACCCCAGCAGGGTTGAACCCGTCAGACCACTGGCTCCTGCTATCATGGCTGTTGACATGGCTCTGTATTTGTTTTTAATGGTTTAAGAAAAGCACTCATTGGTTAAATAAGTGCACCCTCAAACAAATATACTTATAATATTGTTCTTTCCGGCTTAAAATTTTCACTAAATTGCCGGCGACTATATAGCAGCCCTGAAAAGAAAACCCTATGCAACAAGATAAGACACCATTACGCGATTCCAATCTTCATATTATCTTCATGGTGACACTTCTGGCTGTAATGGGAGTTTCCAGTATTACGCCGGCCTTTCCTAAGATCATTCAATATTTCCAGATCACTTCCAAACAGGTGGGTTGGCTGATCGTCATGTTTACCTTACCCGGAATTGTCCTCACACCGGTCATGGGAGTCCTTGCGGACCGTTTTGGACGTAAAACCATTCTGATTCCCTCTCTCTTTGTTTTTGGCCTGGCAGGCTTTGCATGTACTTTCATGCTTACTTTTGAATATTTACTTCTTCTCAGATTTTTACAGGGCATTGGAGCTGCTACCCTGGGTTCGCTCAACATAACCATTATCGGTGACTTGTATACTGACCAAAGACGGGCAGCTGCCATGGGTTATAATGCCAGTGTGCTGAGCATAGGAACAGCCGCGTATCCGGCCATCGGAGGTGGACTGGCCATGTTTGGATGGTTTTATCCCTTTGTACTTCCCCTGCTGGCCATTCCTGCCGGTTTTATTGTGCTATGGGGTTTAAACAACCCCGAGCCACGAAGGGAGCAAAATCTAAAGGAATATATACGCAGTGCATGGAATAACATCAACCGCAAAAGTGTTTGGGGTTTATTGATCTCAAATATTGTTGTTTTTATTATCCTTTACGGGGCATTTCTCACCTACTTTCCCCTGCTGTTGGAAGAAAATCTTGATGCCAATGCGCTTTACATCGGACTATCCATGTCGGCCATGTCAGTCAGTACAGCCATCGTATCTTCCATGCTGGGCAGATTGCGAAAAAAGTTTTCGGGAAGATTGCTGCTCTATGTCAGTTTCATTTTATACGGTGCTGTACTTGCCCTGATGCCGTTGATTCATTACTGGGCATTGGTGGCAATTGCCGTCATTTTATTCGGTGTCGCACATGGTATGAACATTCCCAACATTCAAACCATGCTGGTAGGCTTTGCACCCATAAAAGAACGGGCCGCCTTTATGTCTGTCAACAGCATGGTGCTTCGGATAGGTCAAACGGCTGGACCTTTGGTCACCGGCTTATTTTTCAGCCTTGGCGGATTTCAAATGGCTTTCTGGTCCGGCAGTTTGATGGCTCTTTTGATGGTGGGGGTAATTGCATTCATGGTAAAACAAAGTTTTGATAAATGACCGAACAAAAACATACCAAAATGAAATCAAGTTTAAGATTATTCAAAGTTTTGATTATTCTGATATCTCCTCTTATGGCTCTTAGTCAGGAGATGTTTTCCCCAGATGTTAACACAGGGCGTTCCGGAGTTCTTTCTGAGGGCATGAATGATTCATCAAAAAAACAGGCTCCGGTCCTGGATACGGAACATGCAGACAATAAAACATTGTTCAATGACGGGAATTATGCCATGTTCATTCACTGGGGAATGTACTCGATGCTGGCCAACCGCTATCAGGATTCCACCTATTATGGGATTGGGGAATGGATGATGCATCCTGCCATGGCTGGCATTCCAGCAGAAGAATATAAGGAGCTTGCCGAAAATTTCAACCCGGTAAATTTTAATGCCGAAGAAATTGTACAACTGGCAAAGGATGCAGGAATGAAATATATTGTTATTACCAGCAAGCATCACGATGGCTTTGCCATGTTTCATTCCAGGGCCAATGAATTTAACATCGTTGATGCCACCCCCTTTGATCGCGATCCCATGAAAGAACTGGCCAGAGCTTGCAAGAAGGCTGGTCTGGGCTTTGGGTTTTACTATTCACAGAATCAAGACTGGACTGCCCCCGGTGGCCATAGAGGTCCAAAAACCGATGCTCAGGGTAATCCCAAAACATTCAACGACTACTTTTATGATAAATGTTTGCTCCAGGTGAAGGAGATTACATCTCATTATGGTGACATTGTACTGGTTTGGTTTGATACGCCCGGAGGAATCAAGCAACAATATGTAGAAGAACTGATAAGTGTGGTCAGGAAAAATCAGCCCGACGCACTGATATCGGGCCGCGTAGGTCATAACATGGGAGATTACAAGACCCTTGGGGATATGGAAATACCGGTTGAGAATGTGGAAGGAATGTGGGAAACTGTCGATGTTACCAATGACTCTTGGGGATATGCCTGGTATGATGAAAACTGGAAAAGTCCCGAAGAAATATTAAACCGTCTGGTATCCACTGTTTCCAGGGGAGGAACCTACATGCTAAATATAGGTCCCAAGGGAGATGGAAGCATCCCTGCTGATCCCGCCAGATCGCTCAGAAGTGCCGGTGAATGGATCAAAAAGTATCCCCAGGTTGTTTATGGCACCGGTCCCTCACCATGGCAACATCAACTACCCTGGGGAGATGTAACTGTAAAAAGCAACAGGTTATATCTAGCCGTATATGACTGGCCTTTGGATGGCAAGATCTTTCTCCCGGGGTTAGAAACAAAAATTACCTCTGCTGCTTTACTTAATGGGGAAAGGAAAAATCCCATAGAATACTCCAAAGAAAAAGGGTGGATCTGTTTTCAGGTTCCATATCAGCGACCGGAAAAGATGGTATCCGTCATTCAGGTGGATCTGGCGGAAGAACCTGAAGTGAATCCTCTTCATGGTATCGACCCGGGATATCTCACTTCTATATCAGCACATTTTGCCGAAGCTGAAGGATGTAGGATTGAAAAGAAAAGCTGGATGGAAAAATTTGGTGAATGGAAACATCAGGAAAGGGCAACCCAATGGGAAGAAAACGGTAAGATATCTTGGCATGTTGATGTTTGCCACCCTGGTCAGTATAAGGTTAAGCTGAAACACAGCGGATCAGGAAAAATCGTTTGGAAGGTTGAAACCGATGAGGGGAAAATGATCCAAAACCAGCAACACGCTACAGACCGGTTTCACGAATGTCCCATAGGCTGGCTGGAATTTAAAACACCCGGAAAGCATAAAGTAACGGTTTCACTGGTTGAAGGGGCAAAGACTACCGGCTTGTCAGACATTATATTCAAACCGGTGCAGTTTTAGCAAAATTAGGTTTAATACTTTATAATCTGTGGGTAAATTCCTTCGTGTTCCTCAGTGATTTCCTTTGTGATTCGTGGCAGAAAACAAATATCTATGACCCTGTTAAGCATCTTCTAGAATGAAGCCAATTTTTCATAACTGTTGAATTAACTATTAACACCTTTGTTTCGAAGTATTTTGAATTTCGGTAATTGAAAATTGGAATTTATTTGATATTTGGTACTTGGGATTTGGTGCTTTTATTTATAAAAATAAACCTGTTCTTTCGGGCAACCTTGACAAATAAAAGAATTATTTCTCCCCTATTTTCTTCCTTAACCACTCATACCATTCCTCCAATCCCGTATTTCTCGTACATGAAGTCTCAATCAGCGGAACGTTGGGGTTCACTTCACGCAGGTCCTTCACAAAATTCTGATAATTGAAATTGGTGTAATCCAATAGGTCCATCTTGTTCAGAATGACGGCCTCTGCATCACGAAAAAGCATGGGATACTTAATGGGCTTGTCGTCACCCTCACTGGTGCTCACCAGCGCAATTTTTGCGGTTTCGCCCAGATCAAAATGGGTGGGGCAGACCAGGTTGCCAACATTTTCCACAAACACTGCATCCAGCTCATCCAGGTTGAATTCTGCAAGTGCCTGCTCGATGCTGTTGGAATCAAGATGGCATCCCCCCTCGGTATTGATCAGCACAATGGGATTGTTGTACTGCTTCAGCCGCTGTGCATCCCGGTCGGTGGACACATCGCCCTCAATAATCGCGATTCTGATCCCACCGTTCATATGGGCCAGCGTCCTTTCCAGTAAAGCTGTTTTTCCGGCACCCGGCGAACTGATGAAATTGTACATCTTGATGCTTTTTTCCCTTAAAAGCGACCTTACCTGTTCGGCTTTGTCCTGGTTCTTATCCAGCACCCGTTTCATGACTTTAATTTCCATGGCTATTCTCCTTCTATGCTTTGTACCAACAATTCTTTTCCCTGTATCATATCCAGATCGGAACTTTCACATTTCGGACAGTAAAACGACTGATCCCCCACCAAAAATTCATGGCCACAGCCTCGGCATTGCATCTTGACCGGTACATATTCTATTTCCAGTTCTGCATCTTTAGCTATGGTATCCTCCTTGGCCGAGTCAAAGGCAAAACGGAACAGATCAGGCACAACCTGCATCATTTTGCCGATCCGGAAATGCACCTTGTCAATCCGCGAAAGCTGTTCTTTTTTCGCCACCTCCATAATGATGCGGAACATGTCTTCCACTATGGCTACCTCATGCATTCTCTACTTGGTTCGAGTGTTTAAACCCTAATCCGAATAAACCGGAAATCCTAAATTTTAAATCCTAAATTCCCTGCCTTGCCGGCAGGCAGATAAATCCTAAACAAATTCTAATGTTCAATCCGGCAACTGCCGGAAATCAAAACATCTTATTCAAATTTAGTTAAAATAGAACCGAAGATTTTCATAAGTGCTCTTTGCATATTGGTTTGTTTTGAAATTTCTTTGTTTGGTCATTTGACATTGTTTAGAATTTCGAAATTAGATATTAGAATTTTTAGATATTAGGATTTCAATTGTGTCAATTCCAGTTTCCTAAACTCCACTTCCGACCCTTCAGCCTGAACGGCGATCTGCCCTTCCGTGGCTGTGCAGTCATAACCATGATTTACAAGTTCATCGTTCACCCATACCTTGATTTCATCTCCCTGGCACTCTATAACCATCCTGTTCCATTCACCAACGGGGTTTTCCGAACCATCGGTCAGATTCTTTATGCGTCTTCTTTTGCCTTCTGAAACGCCCCACTCTTCTTTAGGACCTCTGCGCTCCACCATGTTATCCACTTTGATGTCTTCCTGGATGCACCAGAAATCGCCCGCATTTTCATGCATCATTTGTACTTCCAGTGATTTGGGAAACATGCCATAAAGGGCCCTGGGCGTGGAAGCATGGACCAGTATACCGCAGTTACCCGGTTCACCGGCAAACCGATACTCCGCTACCAGTCTGTAATCCGAATAAACCTCATCCGTAATCAGATGACCGCCGGGTGTACCGAGGCTGACCAGCATACCGTCCCGCATAATAAAAGGATTTGTGGTATCAGGGTTTTCATCCATGGCAGGAACATCCACATGCCAACCGTTAAGATCTTCCCTGATCAGATTTACCGTCTTATTGTTACTGCAAGCCCCAACCAGGACCATTGCTACCAGAATTAAATGTACATAGTTTTTCATTTGATTTATATGTTTATCAGTGAATAATTCATTTTCAACTTTATCTTTTTACGCTGTTCATGTATTCAATCCCCACCTCCACTTCGTTACGGTTGCTTACGCTAAAGCTTCAGCGACAGCGTGCGGACAAGCCCACCTTCACTTCGTTTCGGTTGCTTACGCTAAAGCTTCAGCGACAGCGTGTGGACAAGCCCACCTTCACTTCGTTTCGGTGGCTTACGCTAAAGCTTCAGCGACAGCGTGTGGACAAGCCCACC
>JAGXLC010000189.1 GCA_018334875.1 Bacteroidales bacterium
GGACTGAATTGAGAAAGATTCAGCATTAAGCGATTGCCCGGCAGGAGTCCTGGAATGCAATTCAACACCCATCTCCAAAGATTTCATCCATCCGGATATTGATTGTTTTCGTTTGATTCCCACATTTTAATCTTGAATCATGCTTTTCATGCAATTTGCAGGGAAGCCAACAATTTTAGAAGATTGAGTCCGAATTTTAGAAATTGAGGTCAAGCTTTTAGAAATTGAGGTTTGAATTTTAGAAATGAAAGTTTTAGTTTTAGTAAAGCAAGTTTATATTTTAGAAGAAAAGGTTTGACTTTTAGAAGATAAAGCTTTGACTTTAGTAGTGAAAATCTGACTGTTTGAAGAAAAGGTTTGGGTTTTAGAATTGACCGTCTGGCTTTAAGAAACTAAATTCAATATTTTAAAAATGAAATTCCGGCTTTTAGATATTTAATCCATAATCTTAGAAGTGATGTTATACGTTTTAGTGCTCCCCCACCCGCTAAGCGGTTTGGAACCGCTAAGCGGGTGTCCTCAGGTGTTACCGGCTTGGCTGTTTACTACCGCTAAGCCAGATTCTCCGACAGCCACTTCTTCACTTCTTCAATGCTTTTGCCTGTTCGGCGGGCATAGTCTTTTACCTGATCATCAAGGATCTTCTGCACATTAAAGTACCGGGATTCGGGATGGGCGAAATACAATCCGCTCACAGAGGCTTCGGGGATCATCATGTAGCTGTCGGTGAGTTTGATTTTGGTATGTTTTTCCACATCCATCATGTCATAGACGGGTTTCTTCTGGGTATGATCGGGCATGGACGGATAGCCGAATGCCGGGCGGATGCCCTGGTACTTTTCGTTGATCAATTCTTCGGGAGAAAAATTCTCATCGGGAGCGTATCCCCACAGTTCCTTCCTCACCTTTTCATGGAGCAGCTCTGTAAAAGCTTCTGCAAGTCGCTGAGCCAGCACTTTCAACATCACAGCGCTGTAATCGTCGTTTTCCTTTTCAAATTTTTGTGCCCATTCCTCTACACCCAAACCTGCCGTGGCAAAGAAGGCCCCAATATAATCCACAACGTTCTTCTCTTTGAGCATCACAAAATCGCTAAGGCACATATTGGGCCTGTCCTCATGGATGGTCTGGTTACGCAGGAAATACAGAGTCTGCTTATCAGAGACGCCATGCATGGCGTCTCTACCCATATCTTCATCCCTGTATAGCTCAATGTCATCGCCTACACTGTTGGCCGGGTAAAACCCGATCACAGCATTGGCCTGTACCATTTGATTGTCTATTATCTGCCGGAGCATTTTCTGCCCGTCATCATAAAGCTTTCTGGCTTCTTCCCCTTTTTTAGGATCATCCAGAATTTTGGGATATTTCCCGCGTATCTCCCACGAGTAGAAAAAGAAGGTCCAGTCGATATACCGGGAGATCTCTTCCAGGCTGTAGTCGGTAAAGCTCATTTCACCCAGGAAGCTAGGCTTTACAGGGTGATAAGCATCCCAGTCAATATCCGGCTTGTTCTTCCTTGCCTCTTCAAGCGAGAGATAGGCGCTTTCCGGTTTTTTTCTGCCCAAATGTTTTTCCCGTTGCCGCTCCTGATCTTCCCGAAGCTGTTTCTCAAACTCCTCCCTTTTTTTGGGAGATATAAGGTTATCCACAATCCCCACGCCCTGGGAGGCATCTTTTACATGAACGACGGGAGCGCTATATTCCGGGGCAATCTTAACTGCCGTATGGGCTTTGGAGGTGGTGGCCCCTCCAACCATAACCGGGACGGATAATCCCCCACGCTCCAGTTCGGAAGCTACATTCACCATTTCATCCAGGGAAGGGGTTATCAAACCACTTAATCCGAGGACATCCGGTTTTTGAGCCTTGACCTCCTCGATGATCTGTTCGGTAGGTATCATAGTACCCAGATCGATCACCTCGTAGTTGTTACAGGAAAGCACCAGGCCCACGATGTTCTTGCCAATATCGTGCACATCCCCCTTGACGGTTGCCAGTAATATCTTTCCGGATGAGGTGCTGCCTCCTTCCTTATTTTCTTCTTCTATGTAAGGCATTAGGTAAGCCACCGCCTTTTTCATCACCCTGGCACTTTTGATTACCTGGGGAAGGAACATCTTCCCTTCTCCGAAAAGCTCACCCACCTGGTTCATCCCTTTCATCAGGGGTCCTTCAATGATCTTCAGACCGCGGCTGTAATGCTGCCTTGCTTCTTCCATATCCTGATCGATATAGTCGGTGATGCCCTTGACCAGCGCATGCGAAATACGTTCATCAAGGGGTTTGTTTCTCCATTCCTCTGTTTTCTCCTCTTTCTTCCCGGAGGATTTCACCTGCTCCGCATAGCTGATCAGGCGGTCCGTGGCATCTTCCCGTCTATTGAGTATCACATCTTCGACAAGTTCGCGCAGGTCTTCTGGTATTTCATCATACACCTGTATCATCTGGGGATTGACAATACCCATATCCATTCCGGCTTGTATGGCATGATAAAGGAACACCGAATGCATGGCTTCGCGCACGACATTATTACCCCGGAATGAGAATGAAAGATTGCTTACTCCGCCGCTTACCTTCGCATGGGGAAGATGTTCCTTGATCCATTGGGTGGCCTTGATGAATTCCACCGCATAGTTGTTGTGCTCCTCCATGCCGGTGGCCACAGTGAGCACGTTGGCATCGAAAACGATATCTTCAGGAGGCAGACCCACTTGTTCGGTCAGTATCTTATAAGCCCGCTGAGCAACCTGGGTTTTGTGCTCAAAGTCCACGGCTTGTCCTTGCTCATCGAAAAGCATCACAACGGTGGCGGCGCCGTATTTCTTTATCTTACGGGCCTGCTCCATGAACTTCTCCTCCCCGTCTTTCAGGTTGATTGAATTGACCAGCGATTTTCCCTGTGTACATTTTAGTCCTTCCTCAATCACTTCCCACTTGGAAGAATCGATCATAACGGGTGCTCTGGCCGCATCGGGCTCTGAAGCGATGAGATTCAGGAAGTGACGCATCATCTCGGTTGAATCCAGCATGGCATCATCCATGCACACATCAATAACCTGTGCACCATTATCGACCTGGCTCTTGGCTACCGACAATGCTTTTTCAAAATCCCCTTCCCTGACCAGTCGTGCAAACTTTTTGGAACCGGCCACATTGGTACGTTCGCCAATATTCACAAAATTCCGGTCCGGAGTAATCGTTACCGGCTCCAGACCAGAAAGCCGGGTGCCCCTTTCTATCTCTGGTATCTGTCTGGGCTTATGTTTGGCTGCCTCCTCCGATATCTCTTTAATGTGCTGTGGATTGCTACCGCAGCATCCTCCGATGATATTGATCAGACCGTCCTTCATGTAATCCGCCACATGCTGCCGCATTTCGTTGGCAGACTGGGTATAGTTACCGAACTGATCGGGCAGTCCTGCATTCGGATGGGCACTCAGGGGATATTGAGATATTTTGGACAACTGTGCAATGGGACCTTTTAACTGTTCTGCTCCAAAGGAACAGTTAAGCCCCATGCTGAGCAGGTTGCCGTGCGACATGGAATTATAGAAAGCTTCCAGCATCTGGCCGGTAAAGGTTCTGCCGCTGGCATCGGTAATGGTTCCTGAGACCATAACCGGTGTATCCGTGCCGTTCTTTTCATTGTAATCCTCTATGGCATAGAGGGCCGCCTTGGCATTCAGGGTGTCAAATATGGTTTCAATGATCAGTACATCCACACCGCCTTCGACAAGACCAGAAACCTGTTCATAATAGGCATCCCTGAGATCATCAAAAGAGACTGCCCTGTATGCAGGCTGGTTCACATCGGGGGATACGGAACCCGTTTTATTGGTGGGCCCGAGTGTTCCCAGTGCAAACCGGGGCTTATCCGGAGTTTTTGCAGTGAATTCATCGGCTGCTTTTCTTGCCAGTTGCGCTGATTTAACGTTCAGCTCATGTACCAGATCCTCCATCTGATAATCTGCCATGGAGATTCGGGTGGAATTGAATGAGTTGGTGGTAGCAAAATCGGCGCCAGCTTCAAAAAAAGCATGGTGGATCTCGGTGATCACCTCAGGTTTGGTAATGGAAAGCAGGTCGTGATTGCCTTTCACCTGTTGTTCAATATTGGCGAACCGCTTTCCACGGTAATCTTCTTCTGAAAGGTTATAATTCTGAATCATCGTACCCATGGCTCCATCAAGGACCATAATACGCTCTTTCAGTATGTCACTGATCATAATTCCCCCTGTCATTTAATTTTATGAATTCTTCGAGACACAAAAATACGACGCTCCCGGTAAATAAAAAAATTTTTTAATTTTAACTTTAATTTGCTTCAGAACAGTTATTACGGCTCTGAAAATCTCTTATGTATAGGTAAAATGATTTAAACCCTTAAAATTAAAAATATGTATACAGCAATCAGTGGTTTGGGAATTGTCATCCTCTTAATTGTTGCCTGGCTGTTTTCGCCTCAGAAGCGACTGATCAACTGGCGGCTGATCGGATGGGGCATTGTGCTCCAAATGATCTTTGCGGTATTTATTTTTTACATCCCGGCCGGTTCCAAACTTTTTGTGGTGTTGAATGACGTGGTGGTCAAGATTCTGGATTCCGCAACCGCCGGGGCCAGATTTGTATTCGGACCGCTGGCCATACCTCCGGGATCAAAAGAAGAATCCATAGGCTCGATCCTGGCTTTTCAGTCTTTTCCGACGATCATCTTTTTCTCGGCGCTGATGGCCATCTTGTATTATTTCAACATCATCCCCTGGATCATCAGGGGATTTGCCTACGTATTCACCAAGCTGATGCGGATATCCGGCGCAGAGTCACTGAGTGCCGCAAGCAACATCTTTGTGGGGATTGAATCGGCATTTACCATTAAGCCGCACCTGAAGGAAATGACGCGTTCAGAGCTGTTTACGGTTCTTACGGTGGGTATGTCAACGGTAGCTTCCAATGTACTGGCCATCTATATCTTCAGCCTGAAGGAACATTTCCCGATGATCGGGGGCCATCTGATCAGCGCATCTTTTATTTCTGCTCCCGCTGCCCTGATCATGTCAAAACTGGTTATGCCGGAAAAGGATGTACCCGCAACATTGGGCAAAGATGTGAAACCCCATTATGAAAAGGAAAGCAACGTATTTTCCGCGATCATCAATGGGGCCAATTCGGGTGTAAGGCTCATCGTCGGCATCGTGGCCCTGCTGATTGCTATCATCAGCCTTGTAGAGCTCATCGACCTGTTTCTGGGCTGGATTGGTGGATTTATCGGTGGGAATATCGACTGGTCTCTGAGAGGCCTGCTCGGTTATGTCTTCTATCCTTTTACGGCCATCTTAGGCATACCCATCTCTGATGTGGATACCATATCGAAGATCATCGGGGAGCGCATGGTGGTTACGGAAGTGACCGCCTACAAAGATCTGGCTGCAGCAATTGCCAACGGCACCATACAAAACCCCCGTACGATTGTCATCACCACCTATGCATTATGCGGATTTGCTCATGTAGGTTCCATGGCCATTTTTATCGGTGGTATCGGGGCATTGGTACCTGATCGTACCAACACGCTGGCTAAGTTTGGCCTTCGGGCCCTGGTCGCTGCTACGCTGGCCTGCCTGATGACCGGCTGTATTGCCGGATTGTTTGCCAGTGAGAATACCATATTGATGTCGGGGATGTGAAGGAAGATACAAGAAACAAGAGACAGGAGAAGACGGGAAAAGTAATGAGTTGGCAATTGGCAAGGAGCAGTTGGCAAAATTTGCCAGAATCTTCTGATGGCCACGACTCGAGGCACCAATTTGACGATGCAACCATTTAGCAATTTAATCAACTTCCTACAGTCGTTCTGTTCTTAGCCTTCGCCTCAGTCTCATTTTAACAAGTTGGCAGTGGGCAAGAGGCAGCTTACTATATTGCAGAACCAAATTAAAGGGAGAAAGATTTAGTAAAACAATTTCTCCCGCATTCTGCTGGAACAGTTGGCAAGTCATATAAGCCAAGGCTTGTAGAAAAATATAATGGTCACCAATGGATATAAAGTTGGGAATAGGTAATGCTCAGTTGGTAATCGGTGTTACGCGGAATTAACAGCAGTAAACAGTTAAAAAGTAAAAGCAATTTTGCCTGAAAAAAAGCCTGGCCTGTAATTTTGAATTAATTTTTCCGGCAAAACCCAAAAAACAAAACAATGAGGAAGACCTTAGCTACAGGTAACCCGATACCCGAGACTCGGGACGCGAAACTCGGGACTCGGGACTCAAGACCCGGGACTCGAGCCACCTATCCTACCATTAAATATAAAAGGCTCAATCTTTTCTATTGTACATCTTTTGATATCAGGATGACTGGGATTAAGCAAATAATTATATTCATTTTTCACTACAGCAGACGGGACTTTTAAAACAAGATGGCGATTTTCTTTCAAAAACCTCGTGCCAAATTCCATCGTTTCCTTTTTATAAAAGTTGTAGGGCTCAGAAACATTCCAGCCGGAAACCTGGATATGACCGGGAACTTCTTTTATTTCTATATCATCAGGTATATTGATGGTCACCACTACCAAGTCTGAGGGTATATTTCGGTAGTCGGTTATATGGACAAATCTTTCCCAAGCTGCAAGAGATATACTTTCAGAAGCATAAATCACTCCGTTACCTTTCCTATGCCATCTCCCCGAAGCAAATAATCCTCCCTTCCCCTCCAAATCTTTGGCATAAGTCTTTTTCGTAATTCTGAAGACTCTCATAAGGAATCAGAGTACAAACCCATGTTCTATAGCTTCAAGCTTTTCAAGTAACAATTCCATTCCCTTGTAGGAGCCCAGGTAATCTTTGGGTTTGATACCGCCAAGTGCAGCATTTTCCTGCTTTGTCCAGCGGATAAATTTTTCCCTGTCTCCAAAAACATGATATCCTTTATTGTAAACATTCGCAATGAGCAATGCCTTTTCTGAAGCATTAAAGGGTAGTGTTTCCTTTGAATTTTTGAGCTGTATAGTTCGGGCCGATAAACCAATGTGTTCACTTAATTCTTTTACAGACAATTGAGTCTGTTCAAGAATATCATACAATTCCTCTTTTGAGATCCCTTTTTTTGTTCTGGCTTTCTCAAGAAGTTTTTGATCTGATTGTTCAAGTTTAAATGTTTTCATGATACGAAATATTTCGTTATTATAAACGCAAATATACGCCTTATATTATAAAAAAGCAATCTCTTTAAATTTCCAGATTCCCCGTAAAAGCCATGAAAACATTCCGCTTCCTGATCTCCTCATTCACTGCAAGGAGGTTGCTCAACAGGATCCTGCCCACCACATAATTCGATGAGAGGCTGGTATATTTTTCCGTAATCGTTTCAAAATCAAATAGGTTGAAATCCGAAGTATTATCATACCTGAGATAGATCTCTACTTCGCAGTCTGTTGAATAGGCTGAAGGTTTAAAGAAATTTCTTTTTTTGTATTCATAGCTGTAATCGTAGCTTCGTGCTGTGATATCGGACAAGATGGAAGCAGCCGTAGGAAAACCGCCTGCCCCTTTGCCGAACATAAACTGCTTATCATAGCATTCTCCCTCAATAACCACACCATTAAACTCATCCTCAACGTTGAAAACATATTCATCACTATCAACTAATTTTGGCATAACAAATAGGGTGAAACGCTCCTTATCAAGTTTGGCGACGTGAGCAAGCAATTTTATTCTGCATTGTTTGTTTTTGGCATATTCAAGATCAAAGTCGGAAATTGTAGAAATTCCAAATGAAAAAACATCATCCGGATGGACATAAGTGCCGAAACCATGAGTGGCAATTATTACCAATTTATATAATGCATCATATCCATCTACATCGATGGTGGGATCGCTTTCGGCATATCCCAGTTCCTGAGCCCTTTTCAGTGAAGAATCATAGGAATCATTGTC
>JAGXLC010000190.1 GCA_018334875.1 Bacteroidales bacterium
AAAAGACAGCAATGCCTCCTGCATAAACTGCATAGAATTTCGAGGAACCGAACAAATATTCTCCTTTCTTTCTGTAATCAAAATTTTTGGTTTGGATATATCTTATGTCGCTGCCGATTATATTAATATCCTGCTTGGAATGGGCTGCCCTGACGCCAGTTGTAGTATCCCCTTCCCCTTTGGCCACATTCAATGTCATTGGCTGAGTTTGCATCGTACGGAAATTTCCGGTACCGGGATCAAAATAAGACATGGCAATGGAAGGAATGCGATAATCTCCGGCATGTCGGGGAATAACAAGATACTCTATAATTTTGTTGCCGGTGGCCCCGGATTCCGAAACATCGATATCGGAAGAAACTTTGGGATCATAGATCTCCAGGGCAGGAGGAAAATTCACCCTGGGAGCTTCAAGCACCTTAAGATTGCCGTTACCCGAAATATTGATCTTCAAAGTCACTCCTTCGTTTGTTTCTACAGAATTCTTATTCAGAGAAGCCTGCATGTTAAAGGAACCCACACCTCCTGTAAAGTCGTCGGGTTCATCGGAAGGAAGTGACTTGACATTAATCCGGACCGGCTCGCTTTTAATCGAAACCCTTGCTTTTTTATATGAGCCGAAGAAATCATCAAAAACGCTGCGCGATTCGTCTTCCACCTTTTTCCGCACGATACAATCCACTTCAAAAGGTTTTAGTGTGATACTTCCGGATTTTTGAGGAAACAGCAAATACTTTTTCAACACTCCCGTACCATATATTTCCCCATTCACATTTTCCTTTTCCAGTTGACGTAAAGGCTGGGTTTCAATCTCCTGTTTGTAAAAATTTTCAAAATCCGGAAAATTCACTTTTTCCAGCCCGGATATATTCAATTTTGAATACAGCTTGATGGTGGCCACCAACGGTTCTTCACGGTAAACATTGCTTTTATTGACCAATACCTTAACAAACAGATCATCCCTCCCGGACTTTGCTTCCTCACCCTGTTTGCTGCTTTGCTGCCGATCGGCTTGTCCGCTCTTTTGCCCTGCAGATGATCCATTCCCGTCAATAACCTCAATCTGAACAGGATTGGATTCATAAGTTTCCCCATCTACCCTGATGGTTGCAGGAGGAATGGTAAATTCCCCGGTTTCATCGGCCTGAAGAACATAAGTAAATTGAAGCCGGTAATTTTTGGTCATCTTACCGTTAACAACACTCACATTGGTACTTGACGAAGTACTCGGCCCTGCAAGGACGGTAAAATGCCGTAGATCCGGCGAGCGAAAATCTTCAGCTTCCGTATTGATGGTATAGGTTAATCGGAACTGCTGCCCCACTTTCACTGCTCCGGGGGCTTCGCCGGTAAATTTCACATCATCCGCAGCAAGTTGTCCCGTCACAAAGGTTAATAAAAATAATATCAAATGCTTCTTCATCCCGTATCCATTTACCAGTTCTTAGCTGATTGGGCACTTTCAGCCTTTTCTTTTTTCTTTTTCAGCTTTTTTTGAAGCTGTTTTTCATCATTTTCCAGAGCCTGTAACAACCGCCGGGCATCCTGTTTTGAAATACGATTCTCCTGAGGTTGTTGTTTTCTCTCCTGTTTATTCTGATTTTGTTCTTGTTGCTGATTCTGCCGGTTCTGTTGATTCTGGTTTCGGTCCTGATTTTTTTTATTATTCTGGTTGTTCTGCTGATCTTTATTCTTTTGCTGCTGCTGTTGCCTAAGCTTTCTTAAAGCATGAGTCAGGTTATGCTTGGTTTCAATATCATCAGGATTCAGTTTCAACGCATTTTTATAAGCTTCAATGCTTTCCTTTAGCTGATCGGAATTGAAAAGGGCATTGCCCAGGTTGTGATTGGCATTGGCCAGCTTATCATCCGACAAATCTCTATTGGTAAGGGAAGAAAATTTTTGGGCGGCCTCTTCATATTTGCCTTGCTTATAAAGGGCATCACCCATATTGTATACAGCTTTGTAAGAATTGGGTGAATGCTCAGCAGCTTTTCTATAATTAATTTCAGACTGGGTATATGCTTTTTCTTCAAAGGCATCATTGCCTCTTCGGATAAACTTCCTCTCACTCTGAGAAAATCCATACGTACTTAAAAGCATCATCATCAAAATGACAGAAACCTTCCTGACCATAATCATTTCCTTATTTTAAACAAATTAAACTTCATAAACCGTTGGTTTTTCCTTTCAAGCACCAACAAATCAGCAAAGAGAAATATCAAAGCAATAGCGATCAGGTATTGAAACCTGCTTTGATAATCGGTATATACTTTTGATTCTATTTCCTGCTGATTCATCTTGCTTATCTCTTCAAAAAGCTCATTCAAACCCGTGCGTGCATTGCTGGCATGAATATAGATTCCATTTCCCTGTGCCGCAATCTTTTCTAAAGTTTCCTCATTCAGTTTGCTCACTACAGCATTACCTTGCTGATCCTTCTGATAAACCGTGGCACCATTTTCCTCCCTCAATGGGATAGGCGAACCGCTGGGATCGCCCATGCCGATCGCATGAACTGTAATGCCTTTCTCTTCTGCCTCCCGGGTAACCTTCATAACATCACCTTCATGATTTTCTCCGTCTGTAATGATAATCAAAGCTTTATCCATTTCACTTTCTTCATCAAAAGAACGAATGGCCAGCTCAACGGCCGAGCCAATCGCCGTACCTTGTCTGGGCACTATATCCGTATTGATGGCTGACAAATACATCTTCACTGCGGAATAATCCGTAGTCAAAGGTACCTGTACATATGCATCACCTGCAAAAACGATTAACCCGATCTTGTCATTGCTCAATTGATCCACCATTTTTGAAATGGCTCTTTTTGCCCTTTCCAGTCGATTTGGCTCAATATCTTCTGCCAGCATGCTATTGGAAACATCAAGGGCAATCATTACTTCAACGCCTTCCCGTTTTACTTTTTCCAGCCTGGAGCCAAACTGCGGGTTGGCAAGTGCAAAGATCACTGAAGTCAGGGCAAGAATTAAAAAGATGAATTTAAGTACCGGACGGAAACTCGATACAAAAGGCATCAGATGGGAAATAACTCCCCAATCGCCAAATTTTTTCAAAGCCCGTTTTTTCCCATACCTCCCAATCAAAAAGATAACAATCAGTACGGGAATGATAATCAAACCATATAAAAACTCACTATTTCCGAATTTAAACATACTACAATCCCTGTTTATGGTATACTTCGCATTAAAGTTGATTTTGAAACGATTTCAATCAGTAATAATATTCCTGCAATCAGCGCAAAACCCAGATATTCTTCACTCTTCTCACTGAATTCTTTAACCTCGATCTCAGATTTTTCCATCTCATCTATCTGCTGATATATGCTCTTCAGTTTCTGATTGTTCGTAGCTCTGAAATATTCTCCTTCGGTTTCAGAAGCAATTTGCAGAAGTACATCTTCATCTATTTCCACCTTCATGTCTTTATACCGCACACCATATGGTGTGTTTACAGGATAAGGGGCTTCCCCGTGGCTCCCCACGCCGATAGTATATACGCGTATATCAAAGGTTTTGGCGATTTCGGCGGCAGTGGCAGGAGCAATCGAGCCCATATTGTTCACTCCGTCGGTAAGGAGAATGACTACCTTGCTTTCGGTTTCACTCTCCTTCATCCTGTTCACGGCTGTAGCCAGTCCCATCCCGATGGCCGTCCCGTCCTCAACCATACCGCTCTCAATGTCCTCAAAGAGATTCATTAATACAGTATGATCAGTGGTGAGAGGACACTGGGTGAAACTCTCCCCACTGAAAACCACCAGTCCTATCCGGTCATTGGGCCTGCCCTGAATAAACTCTTTGGCAATTTCCTTGGAAGCCTCCATACGATTGGGGTTAAAATCCCTGGCAAGCATGCTGCTTGATATATCCAGTGCAATCACGATGTCGATCCCTTCAGTCGTAACATCTTTCCAGTTTTCTGAGGCCTGGGGTCTGGCCAGTGCCATAAACAGCAAGGCAATGGCAATGACCCGGAAAGCAAACAGTACATGGCGCATGTAATATTTCAAAGAAGGGTTCGAACCCTTGAATCCATTAATGCTTGAAATTTGAAGACTTGCCTGGGAGGATTTGTTTTTTAATATATACCATACCACCACAGGCACGAGCAGTAGCAGTAAAAAAAGAAATTCCGGATTGGCAAAAGTGATATCTCTCATCATGTCTCTTCTCCTTCTGTTTTATCATCCGTTAAGGTATCCGTCCCTCTTTCTGAAGAATTTGTTGCTTCGCTTTGCTCAGCAATGTATTTGGTCTGGTCCACAAACTCATAGGCAAAATCCAGACATTGTTCATTTTCTGAGGGATTGGGTACCATTTTGGCAAATTTCACAAGATCACTTAACCTTAATGTATCTTCCAGCCTGTTATATAAGTTCTCATCGGAAAAATCACTTTTCTGCAACGAATCCAGTATCTCACCTGTTGTGCGTTCAAGGGTTTTTATCCCGTAACGCATCCACAGGTAAGTTCTCAATATTTCAGAAAGCCTTGAATAGTAAAGCTTAACCTTATCCTTTTGCCAGAGTTTTTCTTCTTTAAGTTTGTCGAGCTCCCGGCGGGCATAAACATGAGCAGGTTCTGCAGGTTTTCTTGAGGCTATAAGCGGTTCTCTCCTCCTCCATTTTTTGATGATATAATAAACCAGCCATCCAAGCAGGATCAATCCCAGAATACCTGCAATATAAGGCAAAGCTTCCATGAATGTAACCGGTGCTCCGAAAGGCGGCTTGATGTCAAAAATATTTTGGGTAGTATCAACTCTCACAGCTTGCACGCTCATAGCTACAGGTGAAGTTTCCACGCTTCCCTGGCGCCCATCGTAGGTGTATGGAAATCTCAGGGAAGGAAGATCAACCTGCCCTGTATCAAAGGAAGTGACCAGAAATTGCTGGCGAACCCCGATACTGTTTCCATCAAGGTTTACCGTATCCCTTTGGGAAGACTCCAGGATTTCAATTGCAGGAGCAACCTGTTTTTCTATGTCGGGGAAAGAGACTCTGGCACCTTCCGGCTGAATAATGTTAAGATTCAGATGAATCTGATCACCGATCAGTATTTTATTGGTGTCCAGGGTAGCTTCGGCCTGAAATGACTGGGCATTCACAATACCCCAGGGCATTAACAGAAGGAATAATCCCGAAAAAATCAACCTGTACCATTGTCTGCTTATGATATAACGCATTTTCGTTCTCCTCTTATCTCCTTTTAAATAAACCAATGAGCGGTTTCACGTAATCCTCATCCGTAGCAATGGAAGTATAATCCACCCCCGCCTGGGAAAATGTCGTCTTTATATTTTGAGAAGTTGTGTTCCACCAATGATGAAAAGCTTTTCTGATCTTTTTACTGGAGGAATCCACCCATACATACTCCCCGGTTTCAGCATCTCTCATCTTTATCAGACCAACAGGGGGAAGCTCGGTCTCTCTCTTGTCGTATATCTGTAATCCAATGATATCATGTTTGTTGTTTGCAATACGTAAAGACTCCTCATAATTCATCCGGTAAGTGTCAGGATCCTGATCGAAAAAATCAGAAATGACGAATGCCGTACATCTCTTCTTTATGGCATTTGTAAGATATTTCAGGGATTCAGAAATATCTGTCCTGCTGCTTTGCGGCGTAAATTCAATTAGTTCTCTGATGATCCTCAGGATGTGCTTCCTTCCCTTCTTCGGTGGAATAAACTTCTCTATGCCATCACTGAACAAGATCACGCCAATCTTATCATTGTTCTGGATGGCTGAAAAAGAGAGAACAGCACTGAGTTCCGTAATGAGGTTCTTCTTAAGCTGAGTTTGAGAACCAAAAACCCTGGAGTTGCTAACATCCACAAGAAGCATTACGGTAAGCTCCCGTTCTTCTTCATATATCTTAATGTATGGATGATTAAAGCGAGCCGTTACATTCCAGTCAATATTCCGTATATCGTCGCCATATTGATACTCCCTGACCTCACTGAATGACATGCCCCTTCCCTTGAAGGCGCTGTGATACTCTCCGGCAAATACATTTCTGGATAGTCCCCTCGTTTTGATCTCAATCTTTCTTACCCGCTTAAGCAGTTCTGTTGTTTCCAAAATATCTCTATCTTTTAATGCGGGAGGTTTTTATTGTAAAAAACCAATCCCGCTTTTTCAGTTCAATCAAATAATTGTGTTCCTCATCAGGCGCATAATCAATCCAGGTCTGATCTTTCCGGTACTGATAATTCTCATTTAAACTGTCAATTATACCTTTCAGCAGAGAATAATCACACATCAGCCTGGTATACACACATACCCCCTCATCTGAGAGTATAAAAAGCTTGGTTTTTGTGTTGTCGTCATTTTCAAACTTCAGGTAATGATATTCATCGGTACTAACTTCTTTGGTAAAAGATAATCCCTTCTCCGATTGCTGCATTAAGGTCTTGATTTCTTCTACCGTTTTTCCGATAAAATGCTGGCCAAACCCAAACGATAGAAAAACAAACAAGATACAAAAGCATATCAAAAAAATCTTCTTCATGATATCCGGGATTATATGTTACGCGGAGCTATACTAAGGCACTTCGATGGTATTCAAAATTTCAGTAATGATGTCCTCACTGGTAACATTTTCCGCTTCCGCTTCATAACTAAGCCCTATTCTGTGCCGAAGCACATCATGACACACCGCCCTTACATCTTCCGGTATCACATATCCTCTTCTTTTAATGAAAGCATAGGCCTTGGAAGCTATGGCAAGGTTGATACTGGCTCTTGGTGATGCACCATAGCTGATCATCAGCCTGAACTTTTCCAACCCGTATTCATCGGGCATCCTGGTGGCAAAAACTATATCCAGTATATATTTTTCAATCTTTTCATCAATGTAAACATCTTTTACCACCTGCCGGGCTTTGATGATATCATCAGGACTCACCACCTTACTGGCTTCGGGAAACTGTTTGGACAAATTCTGACGGACGATCAGTTTTTCTTCGTCCATAGCGGGATAAGTAATTACTACCTTCAACATAAACCGATCTACCTGGGCTTCAGGCAAGGGATACGTCCCTTCCTGCTCAATGGGGTTTTGGGTAGCCATTACCAGGAAAGGTTCATTCAGTTTGAAGGTCTCCTCTCCTATGGTAATTTGCCGTTCCTGCATGGCTTCAAGTAAAGCACTCTGAACCTTGGCAGGGGAACGGTTGATTTCATCAGCCAGTACAAAATTGGTGAAGATAGGTCCTTTTTTCACCATAAATTGTTCTTTCTGCTGACTATAAATCATGGTTCCCAGTAAATCGGCAGGCAACAGATCCGGAGTAAACTGAACCCTGTTGAATTTGGCATCAATCGCATTTGACAATGTACTAATTGCCAAAGTTTTTGCCAATCCGGGCACTCCTTCCAGCAAGACATGTCCGTCGGAAAGCAAACCCACCAGAAGACTTTCCAAAAGATGCTTCTGGCCCACTATCACCTTATTCATCTCCATATTGATCATATCCACAAATGAACTCTCATTGCGGATACGCTCATTTAACTCTCTCACATTAACCGTTTGATCCATATTAAAATTTTTCTCAAATTAAAAATTTTTACTACAGAAATGAAAGCATTTCTGTTTCTCAATAATAGAGCTTTATTTTGTTAATAAAGGTTAAAGTAAATTAAGTTTTATTAAGGTATACCCCAAAATTCTTAAAGGTTTCAAGTTCAGAGCGGGGGAGATTTTATTAGTTTTGTACCTTACCGGGCAAGTTTTACCAAAAAAGCAAGAATTTGACCGGTAAGGTACTAAAATTAACGGATTTTGGCAGTAAGATATTTCATCCGGCTCGCTTTCAAAGGCACGAATTACCATGGTTGGCAAATCCAGGCCAATGCCGCAACCATACAGGAAACAATTAATAAAGCCCTAAGC
>JAGXLC010000191.1 GCA_018334875.1 Bacteroidales bacterium
AAGCATCGAATCAAACAAAATATTGGTATATGACGGAAAAGGGCCTGAAGTAAATGAACTTCTTTCCCAATAAGATGAGTAAAAAATACAACCAGCTAAATAATTTAAAATTATTACCTTTGTAATTAACCCGATAATTTTGAAAGCTCTTTTTCAATTTGGATTATGAAAAGGATTATAAATATTTTTCATCTCAGGAAGTTCTGCTTCAAAAAAATTAATCTGGAATCCGGAAATGACCGGATTTTTTTTTATTGATGAGCTTCAGCGAAAAGAAAATGCCGGTGTATTAACTTGAAATATTTGACATCATCTTTCTGGATAGGCGAAAAAAGAATACACAAACATTACTTGACCTTGAAATAACTCCTGCTCAACGAAAAAAGATTGTTGAGTCGATTGAATTGAAAGATTATGTTGAGGGTCCTGTTGAAGAAGAACTATATGGAATGGCCGATATGTGGGTGTTCGGTAAAATGGTTAAAAATAAGGAAGTATATATAAAGGTTACCCTTGGTCATTCAAATCGACACGTAATATGTATATCTTTTCATATAGCTGAATATCCGCTACAATATCCATTTAAAAAAGGGGAAAAATGAAAAGCCCGATTACCGGTAAACCAATGGTAATACATAAAGAATCCGGAACATTATCCTTTCGCAAAGAGAAATTTGAAATAATGTATCATTACTATCTTTGTGAAGATACCGGAGAGCGTTTTACACCTGATGACCTGGGTCAGGTCAATATAATACAGGTACATAATCAATACAGGGAAAAACATGGCATACCCTTCCCTGATGAAATCAAAAAAATAAGAGAAAAATATAATCTTTCTGCAAGAAAAATGTCCAAAATACTGGGGTTTGGAGAAAACAGTTATCGAAACTATGAGGCCGGTGAAATTCCTTCTGTTGCCAACGGCCGATTAATTCTGGCTATAAAACATGCAGAAGATTTTAAACAACAGGTGGAAGCAAGCACTCATCTTCTCAGTGAAACAGAAAAAGCGAAACTCGATAAAACAATAAACAAACTCATCAATGAAGAAAAAACCACCACATGGAGCAAACTTCTTGAAAACCAGTTTTTATATACACAACCAAATGAATACTCCGGATATAAAGAACCGCAGTTTGATAAAATTGCGTGTATGATCACTTTTTTCTCCAGTCAAATGAAAAGCTTTAAAACCAAACTGAACAAGCTTCTGTTTTTCTCAGATTTTTTGCATTATAGCAAAACAGGATTTTCCATTACGGGACTTACATACCGTGCAATTCCTCTAGGGCCAGTTCCTGCTGAATATGATAAGCTTTATATAAAATTAGCTGAGGAAGGTAAGGTATATGTTGAGGAAATGGTAATGTCTGAAGGTAATTATGCCGAAATAATCAATGGGAGTGAAATATATAATGAAAAGATGTTTGAGGATACCGAAAAAAAAGTTCTTAACAGCATTATCAAACAGTTTCGTTCGGTTTCCTCCAAAGAAATCGTTGAATTGAGCCATCAATATAAAGCATGGAAAGACAATCAGGAGCAAAGGAATCTAATCAACTATCAGCACTACGCATTTGATATAGATATATAACCTGTTTGCAAACAGAACAAATGAAAAATATAGTTCCGCTGATTGACGCTGATTTTGAAGCGCAGTTGAAGCGGTTAAGAAAGCTGTACCCAGTCGAAACTATATGTGTGTTCAATGAGGTTTTTATTTTACAATTGAAGTGCAGTAAAATAAACAAACCGAATGAATCCCGCCTGTTTTGGCGGGACATGGCAATCCTTCAAGCAAATGGGACAGCAAAATGCTATGGGAAAACCCTCAGGGGACCGGTCAAGAATACAATTACCGGGCTTATGGCATCCTGGGCGAACCCTATTTCGACATCGATTACAACGAGGTGTTCTACCTGACCGATACCTGCAGGCGATGGAACAACGCAGGGGCCAGCGTACGCGATAAGGTAGCCTCGGGATTCAGTATTTCCGTAAAAAGTACTTCGCATATCATGGAGCTTGCACGGGAAAACCGCCTCCCGGATAAAATCATGCTGAATACCCACCCCCAGCGCTGGTTTGAGCCGGGATGGGGATGGCTGAAAGAGTTTCTCCTTCGTAGTAGGACTACGGAGAAGGAGCTTATCATGCAGAACATTAAGAATGTGGCTAAACGGTATATGGTAAAAAAGTTGAAGAGCTGAAGAGTTGAAAAGTTTAAAAGTTGAGGAGTTAAGGAGTTGAAAAGTTGAAGAGTTGAGGAGTTGAAAAGTTGAAGAATTAAAAAATATCAATTCAGTGGCTCTCGCAAACTGTTAAACTCTTAAACTGTTAACCTGTTAACCTGTTAAACTATTTTCAAAAACCAAGAAAGACAAGACAATGAAAAACACAGATTATCTCTTCAGCTTTGAAAAACTTAATGTCTGGCAAGAAGCCAGGAAATTTATTTCTGAAATCTAAACCACAGTCTCATTTTAACTATATTAAGAATGCAACATCTATATCATTTTTGCGTTATATATAAGCACTTATAAAAAGGAGGCGAATACTATGGGAAATCTCAGCTTAAATAATACCACGTTGGAAAAATATTTTGGCATTCTAAAAAATTTAGATGATACCTCTAAAAAGAATCTAATCAAAAAATTAACTAAATCTCTCAAAACAACTAAAAATGATTTAACAGGACTAGATGAAATTTACGGTGCCTGGAAAGATTCAAGAGAAGCCGATGAAATTATTGCTGATATTAAATCCTCCAGAGTGAATAAAGAAGAGAAAGAATCATTTTAATGAAGGAGTCTAGTCTAAAAAGGCGCTCAGCGGCTATACTTAGCTAATTGTATAAAAATTATCTATTGAATTTCAGTAATCTACTAAAGCCGCTTAGCGCCTTATCAGTCAAAATCTAGCTTTTTATACCGGACTCATGAAGTATTTACTCGATACGAATATTTGCATTTATTTTCTTAAAGGAAAATTTCAACTAAACAAGAAAATTAGGCAGGCTGGAATACAAAACTGTGCAATTTCGGAAATTACCTACGCTGAATTAATATATGGTGCAGAGAATAGTGACTCCATTGAGAAAAACCTTCAAACAATTGAAAAATTCACAGATCAAATTGTGATCTTGCCTATTTTTAACGCAATCCATATATTTGGGAAAGAAAAGGCCAGACTCCGTTCAAAAGGAAATATGATCAGTGATTTTGATTTACTAATCGGTGCAACGGCAATTTCTAATAATATGATTATGGTAACAAGAAATGTCAATGAATTTAAACGCCTGAAACATATTAAAATTGAAAACTGGATTGATTAAATTAACTGATAGTTATCGGATTAAGTAAACAGGTAAATTATTTTAAGGCAACGAGGCCACGATTTTAATAAGGATTTAGAAGGTTACCATCAGATTGAACATTTTGATACCATACCCTTGAGTTATTGATTTGTTAAAAGTTTTAGAACGTCGGTATTTTCATTATTCCGGTGAAGATTTTGATGTTCGATTTCCAATTTAAAACAAGCAACTATTTTTGAACAAACTGTACTGCTGATTACTAAGACAATATACCCTTTGTTACGATGATTATAAGCCAAACCGGGATATAAAAAAAGGCGCTAACTTTTGTCAACACCTTTTCTTCTTTCCTGGTTGGCCGACTTGTATTACACTGTTTCCGTTTTATCCTGGTTCTTCTCAGCATATTCTTTCTGAAGTAATTCACTCTGGTACTTCCGGTAGCTTGGGCCATCTATCTTTACGATGACTGAGTGGTGGAAGATACGGTCTAATATTGCACTCGTAGTGATAGGATCCCCAAGGAACTCCGGCCAGTCCGTTTCCTCGACGTTAGTAGTAAATATCAGGGATTTATTATCGTTATAGCGCTGATCAATCACCTTGAAGAGCAGGTGAGCCTCCTTAACAACTTGTAACTCCAGGCGGTCATGGCCCATTTCGTCGATCAGCAATAACTCCGGATTCGTGTATTTTCTCATCCTCTTGTCCAGGGTCTTTTCATATACTCCGGCATTCAGGTCACTTATCAACTCGCTGCAGGTGGTGTAATAGGTCTTGTACCCACTCTGACAGGCCATAAGCGCCAGACTTTGAGCTAAATGACTTTTACCCACACCGTTTGTTTTTCCAATGAAAAGGATTGAATCGTTTCGCTCAATGAACTCCAGAGATGCCAGGTCCATGATCAGCCTGCGATCCAGCTTGGGCTGGAAGTCAAAATCGAAGTCAGCCAGCATCTTCGGTGGCTGAGGAAGCCTGCTGTTTTTAATCAGGTATTCAATACGTCTCTGCCACTTGGCTGCAGCCTCGGCCTGCACGATCTCGCTGATGAACTCATAATATCCGGCATCATGCTCATTGGCCTTATCAACCATTTGCTGATATTCTTCTGCCAGGAGCTTCAGTCCCAGGTACCGGCAGTTTTCGGTGAACTGCTCCTGCCTGTGCTGTGTATGATTCTTATTCCTGCCTCTCATAACCGTTATTGTTTTTGGGTTTAAAGGATAACTTGATGCTGTAGCGCGGTTCGGAGTTGTTTTCCAGGAACCTTTCAATAGCACCTGATTCAAAGACTTTATATTGCCAGGCCCGGCGTACTGCCACCAGAATGTCTTCCACCCGGTAATTCACCTTCAGGGCCAGCAGGCATCTGAGGTGATGTCCCCAGGAGTTGGGCTTATGCCGTTTGACCGCATCAATATATTCACTCATTTCAGGGGAGAAGCTTTCAAGGCGACAGATCACATCGGCGATCACCAGCTCCGGTTTCTTGCTGGGTTTCTCATGAACCCCCACATAACGCTCCTTGCGGCCCTTTTCGGCCAGTCGGTAGCAGACGATCTGTTCACCCGCAGGAGAATAAATAACCATATGGCTCTCGGTAATACGTATAGGGCATAATTCAAACATGTACTTCTCGGGTACTACATACTGGTAGCCTTTCCAGTAGATGCACGATTCCTGGTTTACCACTTTATGGATTACAAGAGAAGTATCAAAATGATTTGCCGGAAGGGGCTGCAAAAAGGGATGTTCCTCGATGTACATATCAATAGGCCTTCTCTTTGTCGTGCCATGCTTGCGGACATCATTGACCTGGGTGAGCCATTTTCGAAGCTGTTCTTTCAGGTCATCCCTGTCCTTAAACGTACGGCCGTTTAAAAAGCTCCGTTCAAAATACCAGAATGGACGCTCCACCTTCAGGTTCTCTTGTGGACGACGCGGTGTGATCGTTATGGGACGGAACCGGTACCAGGTGGCAAATTCAAGGTATTTTCTATTGAAGACCGGTCGGCCCATCTCCCAGCGAACCACACACACTTTCTGATTATCTGTCTTGATCTCATGTGGTACACCGTCCATATAGATAAATGCAGCTATAAGCTCACGAAAAAGGGTTTGCTGCTTCATGTCATCTACCGGATTAATGTATTGACGGCGGGAGAAAGAAAGGATGTAGCTGAAAAAAGTTACCTTTTCTGTCTTGCCGGTTGAAGTAAACGGGATATTATAAGTACTCCAGTCATGAGCGGCACGCTGGCCCGGGTCTGTTTCTACCATTCGCACCGGCGTTTTTGACCCCGCCCCACGGATGCTTTTCAGGTAGTCACGAACGATGGTGATCTCCCCGTCAAACTCCTTTTCTTTCAGGAGCTCGTATACCCGCTGTCCGGTAATATTACTGTATTTTTCCAACAGTTCTCCAATAAATTCCTTGTATGGATCCAGCTTGCCCGGGCGTCTTTTTTTAAGGGTGATCTCATCCTCCGGGGTGGTATCACGTAAAACCGAGTTTGATACCAGTATCCTGCGGATGCGCTTGCGGGATATATGCAACTCACGGGAGATCCTGCGAATCGACCATTTCTTCTGAACGTGAAGTGTAATGATCGTGTTCTCTAATTGTTCATCTTTCATTTTTCCTGCTTTGATTTATGGATTTGTAATTCACTGGTGACCTCTGATAGTTTCTCTGCATAGCCTGATACTTTTCTAAGGAAAGGGGTGATAATCACTTTCTCGGTTTCATTAAACATGACTATAGGGTGATCGTCCAACCTTGACAGCAGATCCTGAAGCCCCACAATGGCATTGACTGTCGATTGCATCAGTTTATTTCCAAATAAGGACAGCCGTGCATCATAGGGCTCTTCTTCTGAGTCCGCCGGATCATTCCAAAGTATTTGCTCCGGGTAGTTAAGAATATGGCGCCTCTTGTCTTCATCCTCAGCCTTCAGAAAAGCATCAACCAGTGTATCGCTCTGGCGGCTACTAAGTCCGCAGTTAATGATCACACGGGCTATCTCTGCCTGATTGCCGCGCGGCAACTTTATCAGCGCACGCGCATGGCTCGAGGTAAGCGTGCCCATCATGATCTCTGAGGAGACTTTTTCGTCTGTTTTATCAATCAGCGACAAGCGGCGGCTCACCCATGAGCGGCTGTGTCCGGTCAATCTTGCAAGGCTGTGCTGGTCCAGGGAGTGGGTCTTGTGAAGGTCCTGTAACACCATTGCCTCCTCCCAGGCTTCCATCGACTGGTGCGAACGATTATAGTTCATAAGCAACACCTTGGCCTGGGACAAATCGATCTCCAAAACAAGGCACTGAAGGGTCTCCATCATCATGTCCGTTGCTGTGTAGTACCTTTTAAAGCCATCTATAATTTGGTAACTATTTTCATGTATCCGGGCAACAACCGGTTGCAGCTGACCATGCAGCCGCATCGACTTCTCAACCTGATGGATCCGGGCCGGGTTCATAATACGCATCCCGGACAGGGACAGGTCAAATTCAGCTAAGGGTATCTCTTCGATTCTGGGACTCACTGGTTCTGTTTTTTTTCTTGGGTAAATTTAAGTGACTCTTCTTTTTTAAACGAACGCGTACGTCTTTACAATCAACTTGAATTTGGGGGGTTAATTGGCTCCAGGTTAGACTGAGCCTGCATTTTAGCTTTTAACGCGTACGTCTTTACAATCTTTTCGTTTTTTATCTCAAAACTCGTGTACACCCCGTACTGCAGAGGCTGTGGAGATAACGCGTACGTCTTTACAATCATTGGCGGCGGACATCTTTGACGCTTTTTGTTCCGTTCTTTTTGCAAATCACGATTGCGTTGAACATAATCCGGGTGATTCTCCCGGTATATTTTTTGATACTCGTGCGCGGGAAATGCATCCCGCCAGCGTTTATTACGGGCTTGTCTTAATAAGCCATTCCCTGAGCTTTTCTGTATCTTTGCTTTATTGGTTAAATTTCGTCGAGCATTTTGACAGACTCTGGAAGAACAATACTTCTGGTTCTTTACTCGGGGATTACGCTGGCAAGAACAGCCGCAATGTTGACAGATAAATGTTGAAATCATGGTTGTAATCTTTCAAGTGGCGAAAGATTACCGTTTTTATCCAGAAAAAATAGGTGGTATCAATTTTTACCGGT
Organism: Bacteroidales bacterium; assembly: GCA_018334875.1. Lineage (NCBI taxonomy): Bacteria > Pseudomonadati > Bacteroidota > Bacteroidia > Bacteroidales > Bacteroidales bacterium. The sequence goes on from JAGXLC010000191.1 coordinate 7,481, forward strand.
AGGTGGTATCAGTTAAAACCGGTATTAAAAAAAAGTTGAAGAATATCAATTCATTGGCTCTAATAAACTTTTAAACCTTTAAACTGTTAAACTGTTAAACCATTAAACTGTTAAACCATTAAACTCTTCAATGAAAAACACAGATTATCTCTTCAGCTTTGAAAAACTGAATGTATGGCAAGAAGCCAGGAAATTTATTTCTGAAATCTATGAACTTACCAAATCCTTTCCTACTGATGAAAAATTTGGTCTTACAAATCAAATTCGCAGAGCTTCCGTATCAATAGCAGCCAACATTGCTGAGGGAACTTCAAGAACATCCTCAAAAGATCAGGCTCATTTTACCAATCTTTCATACAGTAGTTTAATGGAGGCATTGAACCATCTGTATATCTCTCTGGATTTAAACTACATAACAGATGATCTCCTTTTCT